>NZ_JAVRBF010000134.1:0-5473 GCF_032436805.1 Streptomyces sp. P17
AGGTTCGCCCGCAAAAGTCGATCGGGGCAATCCGGTGCAAGTCGGGCGCGTTTTCAAGATTCTCAGTGGTCTCCTAGGTCCTGGGCCGGACCCTGGCCCGCTTCGAACTCTCCACAGGCTTCGGCCTCGCCGTCTCCCCGGCGGCCATCACCGCTCTCGCCCCCCACGGCCCGACCGCGCTCTGGGGCAGCCTCGCCGCCGCGACACTTGTCTCCGCGTCCGCCGTCGCCAGCAAGAAGGACGGTTCAGGCCGGCGGACGTCGCCGCGCGCGGGGCGACTTGGTCTAGACCGCGCGTGATCGACTGCTACCGTCACGAGCGGACGGCACCCGACCGAAAGGGGACAGCGGTGGCAGACGGTGGCAGGCGGGCCTTCATCGGGTCGTTCACGGCGGCCGGGGGGCCGGGGATCGTGGCGGCGGTCGTGGACGCCGACAGCGGGGCGCTGTCCGTCCTCGCCGGCGTGGACGACATGCCCGACCCCTCCTACCTGGCCCTGGCGCCGGGCGGCGGCACGCTCTACGCGATCAGCGAGACGACCGAGGGCGCGGTGGCCGCGTACCGCGTGAACGGCGCCGAGCCCGAGCTCCTCGGCTCACCCACCCCCGTATCGGGCAGCGGCCCCACGCACCTCGGCCTGTACGCGGGACATGTCCTGACCGCGAACTACGGCTCGGGAAGCGTCAGTGCCGTGCCGGTGCACCCCGACGGCTCCCTCGCGGCCGCCCCGTCCTGCGTTCTCCCCCATACCGGCTCGGGCCCGCACACGCCCCGCCAGCAGGGTCCGCACGTCCACCAGGTGCAGGCCGACCCCAGCGGCCGCTGGGCCGTCAGCGTGGATCTCGGCACCGACTCGGTACGGGTGTGCACACTGACGGACGGCCGCCTGGAGATCCATGGCGAGTACGCGCTGCGCCCCGGCTCCGGCCCCCGCCACCTGGCCTTCCACCCGGACGGCTGGTACGCGTACGTGCTCAACGAGCTCACCCCCACCGTCACCGTCTGCCGCTGGGACGCCGCCGACGGCTCCCTGAAGCCGCTGTCCGAGACGCAGGTGCTGCCGGGCGCTCCGACGGGTGACGCCTACCCCTCGGGCATCGCCGTCTCGCCCGACGGCCGCTTCCTGTGGACCGCGACCCGCGGCGAGGACGTCCTGTCCGCGTTCGCCGTCGAGGGGGAGGGGCTCCGACTGCTCGGCACCGTGCCCTGCCGGGGCCACTGGCCCAGAGCCCTCACCGAGGCACACGGCTTCCTGTACGCCGCCAACGAGCGCTCCGGCGACGTGGCCTGGTTCGCGGTGGACCCGGCGACGGGACTGCCGCGCTACGGCGGCTCCATCGAGGTGCCGGCGGCGTCCTGCGTGGTCATCGGCTGAGGGCCGTCCCCACGACGAAGGGCCCGCTCCTGTGCTTTTCCGAGCGGGCCCTTTCGGTCGTGCCGTGGGGTGTGCCGGGCCTCAGCGGACCGGCGTGCCCTGCGGCTGCTGGGGGGCGATGCCCAGCGCCGTCGTGTATTTGGCCAGGGCCAGCTTGCCGATGGCCGGGTAGGGGCCGAGCGGCTCGGCGGCGGAGCAGCCCGCCTCCTTGGCAGCGTCCTCGATCAGCGCCGGGTCGATCTCGGGCCCTATGAGGTACGGCGCGAGGGCCAGCTGCTGCGAGCCGGAGCCGCGCAGCTGCTCGGCGACGGAGGCGATGGAACCCTCCTGGTCGAGGGCGGCGGCCATCACCGGCACGGCGAGGCGGGCGGCGAGCAGCATGCCGGTGATGCCGGCCGCCTGCACGGCCTCGTCGCCACCCACGGAGGCCAGGATGATGCCGTCCGCGGCGGTCGCCACGGTGAACAGACGGGCGCGGTCGGCGCGGGCCAGACCGGCCTCCGACAGGCGTACGTGCAGCGCCTCGGCGAGCAGCGGGTGCGGGCCGAGCGCATCGGTCAGTTCGGCGGCGACCCGGCTGTCCATCACGGCCTGGCGGACCTGGCGCAGCAGCGCGCTGTCCGGACCGGCGAGCAGCGGAACCACGACGGCCACCGGCCCCTCGGGCGCCTTGGCCTCCACGCCCGCGGCGAGCGCCTGCTCGTAACGGGCGGTGCGCTCCTGCGCGGTGTGCGCGAGCACGCTCTGGAGGGTCGGGAACTCCGCGTCGTCCCCGTCGAGGTACCCGATCCGGGCGGCGAGGCCGGGCAGCTCGGAGCGGGCGATGCTCACGACCTCCTCGGCAAGACTGCGCGTGGGGGCGCCCGGCGTGCCCGGCACCGCGAGAACGAGCGCGGGCGCGCCCTCGGGAGCCGCCAGAGGCTCGGGTCGGCGGTGCCGCCCGGGCTGACGAGGTCGCGGCATTCGTACTGGCAGGCCGGACGCGGGCCCAGTGGGGGAGCTCATGGCGAGGCATGTTACTGGCTTCCTGGGCTCCCCTGTTCGGGGAGGGTGCAGGTGAGCGGTATCCGTCCGGTTTTGTCTGATGAGTTACGCGCGTTGCGGTACCGGACGGCGTAGGCGATCAGTCCTCCTGGTCGGTGACCACGCAGAGCATCGCCTCGTCACCCGGCAGAGTGAGCGCCCCCGACGCCAGCTCCGTCGCGATCCGGACAGCCCCGTGCAAGGGATCCCCGTCGGGCGCCACCCGCCGAGCGTGCGGCAGTCGCCGCGACAACTCCTCTTCCAGCGGTACGAGAAGGGGGTCCCCCATCTTGAACAGGCCGCCGGTGAGCGCGACTCGGGGCTCCCCCTCGGCCGGGCAGACGGCGGCCGCGGACTCGGCCATGTACCGGGCGGCTTCCCGCAGGATGCCCGCGGCGACCGGGTCGCCCTCGGCGCATGCGGCCACTTCGGGAGCGAAGGAGGCGAGGAAGGCCGGGCGGTCCGGCCGCGGGTACAGCTGTCCGGGCAGCCGGGGCATCGGGCCGAACAAATCCTCTGCCCGGGCCAGCAGGCCCTCCGATCCGCCGGGGCGTCCGTCGTACGCCCGCAGCGCGGCCTCCAGCCCCGCCCTGCCGATCCACGCCCCGCCGCCGCAGTCGCCGAGCAGATGCCCCCAACCGTCCGCCCGGCGCCAGAGCTTCATGTCGGTGCCGATGGCGATCAGCCCGGTACCGGCCGCGAGGACGGCGCCGGGCCGGGGCCCGAGGGCGCCGGTGTAGGCGGTGACGGCATCGGCGGCCAGCGCGAGCCTGCGGACGCCGAACTCCCGCCCCAGCGCGTCCGGCAGCTCCGCGCGCAGGGCCTCTCCCAGGGTGGAGAGCCCCGCGGCCCCGACCACGGCGGTGCCCACCCCCGCGAGCTGCGCCTCGGCGGTCAACTCCCGCACCAGGGGCACCAGTTGCTCCATCAGATGCCCGGCGTCGATCCCGCGCGCTCCGGTGCGCACCGGCTCACGGGACTCCCGCTGGGCCAGTACGCCCCGTTCGACGGTGCCGATCACGACCCGCAGCCCGGAGCCCCCGGAGTCGACGGCGAGGAGTCCGCGGGCCTCGGTCACGGCAGGCGCCAGTCCACCGGTTGACCCCCCTGTCTGATCAGCAGGTCGTTGGCCCGGCTGAAGGGGCGCGAGCCGAAGAAGCCGCGGTCCGCCGACATGGGGGAGGGGTGCGCGGACTCCACCGACGGCAGGGAGCCGAGCAGCGGGCGCAGATTGCGGGCGTCGCGGCCCCAGAGGATGGACACCAGCGGCTTGCCGCGTCCCGCGAGCGCCCGGATAGCCTGCTCGGTGACCTCCTCCCACCCCTTGCCACGGTGGGCGGCGGGCTTGCGCGGGGCCGTGGTGAGCGCCCTGTTGAGCAGCAGCACGCCCTGCTGCGTCCACGGTGTCAGATCGCCGTTGGTCGGCTGCGGCAGCCCGAGGTCGGTGTTCAGTTCACGGAAGATGTTGATGAGGCTGCCGGGCAGCGGTCGCACCTCGGGCGCGACCGAGAAGGACAGTCCCACCGCGTGTCCCGGCGTCGGATACGGATCCTGTCCGACGATCAGGACACGCACCTCGTCGAAGGGCTGCTGGAACGCCCGCAGCACATTCGGTCCGGCGGGCAGATAGGTGCGTCCCGCGGCGATCTCCGCGCGCAGGAAGTCGCCCATCTCGGCGATCCGTCCGGCGACGGGTTCCAGGGCCTTCGCCCAGCCCGGCTCGACGATTTCATGCAAGGGTCGTGGTGCCACGGGCGTCACCCTACTGCCGTGCACACAGCGGAGATCAACCGGTGGCCAAGGCCCGTGCCTAAGCCGGTGCGGCTCATCCGACGACCGCCGCGCGCACGCACAGCACATCCGGCAGATGCGAGGCCAACTGCCGCCAGGTGTCTCCGTCGTCGGAGGAGGCGAACACCTCGCCGTTGCGGTTGCCGAAGTACACGCCCGCCGGGTCCGCGTCGTCGGTGCACAGGGCGTCACGCAGCACGGTGCCGAAGTGGTCCTCCTGCGGCAGTCCCGCCGACAGCGCCTCCCAGGTCTTGCCCGCGTCCGCCGTACGGAAGACACGGCATCGCCGGCCCGCGGGGACCCGGTCGGCGTCGGCGTTGATCGGGAACACATACGCCGTGTCACCGCGGTGCGGATGGGCGGCCGCGGCGAAGCCGAACGTGGACGGCAGCCCCTCGCCGATGTCGGTCCAGGTCGCGCCCGCGTCGTCGCTGCGGTACACCCCCCAGTGGTTCTGCAGATACAGCCGGTCCAAGGTCGCCGCGTCCCGTGTCACCTTGTGCACGCACTGGCCGAACTCGGGGTTGGGGTCGGGCAGGAACACCGCGGAGACACCGGAGTTGGAGGGCGTCCAGCTCGCGCCGCCGTCCGAGGTGCGGAAGACGCCCGCGGTCGACACCGCCACGGTCACCGACTGCGGGTCGCGCGCGTCGGTGAGCACGGTGTGCAGGCCCTCTCCGCCGCCGCCCGGCACCCACTGGGAGCGGGTGGGGTGTTCCCACAGCGGGCGGACCAGCTCGAAGCTCTCGCCGCGGTCCTCCGAGCGGTACAGCGCGGCCGGTTCCGTGCCCGCGTAGACGACGTCCGGCTCGGCCGCCGCCGGGTGCAGCTGCCACACCCGCTCCAGCGAAGCCCCGGTGCCCTTGGGGAACTTGACGGCCGGCTGGGCCGGTTCGGTCCAGGTGCGGCCCAGGTCGTCGGAGTGGAACACGGATGGGCCCCAGTGCGCGCTGTCCCCGCCGGCCAGCAGCCGCGGGGTCTCGCCCCGGGTGTCGATGGCGACCGAGTACACGGCCTGTGCGTTGAAGTAGGGGCTCTCGTCGAACTCCCAGGCGTCACCCCGCTTACGCCCGATGAACAGGCCCTTGCGTGTGCCCACGGCGAGCAGTACCTCGGTCATGCCGAACACCTCCGCGACGTCCTTGTCCCAGTCACCGGCCAGTCTGCACCCCGGCACTGACAGTCACCGCTGGAAACGGCTTCATCGCAGGTCAGCGACCCAGGGCGGCTTCGCCGCCCGCCGTGGGGCGGGTAAATGGGCAGGGCGGATGCCCCGTAGCCCTT
>NZ_JAVRBF010000135.1:0-5299 GCF_032436805.1 Streptomyces sp. P17
GGCGGTCGCGGATGTCTTGGGGAGCGGTGGCCGTCTGTCCCGTTTTCTCGGGGCCCGTCTGGTGACGGACGAGACGGTGGCGTTCGCGCTGGCGCAGGCGGATCCCGGGCGGCGGCGGGTGGCCTTCTGGGTCTCCGGGGTCGGGTTGTTCGTCGGGGGGACGCTCTTGTGAAGTCAAGCGCTGTGCCGACCCGCTCCCAGGACGTCGAGGCAGTCCTGCCAGGCGGAGACGAGCAGCAGCGGGCGCAGCCGGGTGAACAGGGCGAGCAGGTCGGGCCCCCACTGTGCGCGGAAGGCCGGGTCCCGGCGGGCGAGGTCGAGTTCGTTGGCCACGGTCACCTCGGCGAAGTCGCGGCGCAGATGCAGATCAGGGGCGTAGGTCCGGCCGGTGAAGCGGTCGCGGAAGGCGGGGGCGGAGTCCGCGAAGGACGGGTACGAGGCCGCGCGGTCGCAGCTCGCGTAGAAGTACACGATCGCCTCGGCGTCCGGGCCGATCACCTCGGCCAGGTCCTCGCGGTGGTCGAGCGAGAGCAGTGCGGCGGGGAAGCCGTCCGTGCCGTAGCAGGCGTGGCAGAGGCCGGCGAGCTGGAGGGCGGGGCGGGCGCCCCAGAGGGCGAGGCGGTCACGGACGCGTTCGAGGTGGGCCAGGAGGGTGCCGCCGGGGTGCGGGATCCGGTCGGCTCCCAACTCCCTCAGAAACGCCAGGGCATCGGGGCTGAAGCGGGAGCTGGACACGGCACCTGTCCCTTCGGGCTGTGGGGGGTGATCGGGTCGGCACCCGCTCCTTCCCGGGTGGAGCGGGTTGCCGCCCTGGTGGGCCCTGGACGATCGTCGTACGGACGGATGGTGCAGTCAATCCTTGGGAATCCTCGCCAACCCTTAGCAAGAGCTTGGGAGTTCACTTCGGGTCGGCGTTGAACTTCGCCGTCGACCAGCGGTATCCGAGCACCGCGAGCCCGAGGCACCAGGCGATGGTGAGCCAGCCGTTGTTACCGATCTCGGTGCCGAGGAGCAGGCCGCGCAGGGTCTCGATGGCAGGGGTGAAGGGCTGGTACTCGGCGATCGGCTGGAACCAGCCCGGGAGGGCGTCCAGGGGGACGAAGGCCGTGGACAGGAGGGGCAGCAGGATCAGGGGCAGTGCGTTGTTGCTGGCCGCCTCGGCGTTCGGGCTGATCAGGCCCATCCCGACCGCGATCCAGGTCAGCGCCAGAGCGAAGAGTACGAGCAGTCCGAAGGCCGCGAGCCACTCCAGGACGGTGGCATCGGTCGAGCGGAAGCCGATGGCGACACCGACGGCTCCCACCAGGACGACGCTGATGACCGCCTGGAGCACGCTGCCGATGACATGCCCGATGATCACAGAGCCGCGGTGGATGGCCATCGTGCGGAAGCGGGCGATGATGCCCTCGGTCATGTCGTTCGAGACGGAGACCGCCGTGCCGATCGTGGTGCTGCCGATGGTCATCAGCAGCAGGCCCGGCACGATGAAGGCGATGTACTCGGAGCGGTCCGGACCTCCTCCGCCGATGCCCGCGCTCATGGTGTCGCCGAAGATGTAGACGAAGAGCAGCAACAGCATGATCGGCGTGAGCAGCAGGTTCAGGGTGAGGGACGGGTAGCGCCGGGCGTGGAGCAGGTTGCGCCGCAGCATCGTCGTCGAGTCGCGTACGGCGAGAGAGAGGGAGCTCATCGGGCGTTCTCCTTGGACTGGTGGGGGACGGCCGCGCCGCCGGTGAGAGCGAAGAAGACGTCGTCGAGGTCGGGGGTGTGCACGGTCAGTTCGTCCGCCTCGACGCCGGCGGCGTCGAGCCAGTCGAGGATGGCGCGCAGTTCGCGCTGGCTTCCGTCGCTCGGGATCTGCAGGGCGAGAGACTCCTCGTCGCGGGTGGACTCGCTCAGTGCGGACGCGGCGGACTGGTAGGCGGCGGGGTCGGTGAAGCGGAGCCGGACGTGCCCGCCGGGGATCATCCGCTTCAGTTCGTCCGCCGTTCCCTCGGCGGCGATCTTGCCGTCGTTCAACACGGCGATCCGGTCAGCGAGTTCGTCGGCCTCCTCCAGGTACTGGGTGGTGAGGAAGACGGTGACGCCGTCGGAGACCAGCTCGCGGATGATGCCCCACATGTTGTGCCGGGAGCGTGGGTCGAGACCGGTGGTGGGCTCGTCGAGGAAGATGATCCGCGGGCTGCCGACCAGGGTCATGGCGAGGTCGAGGCGCCGCTTCATCCCGCCGGAGTAGGTGGACGCGGGCTTCTTCGCGGCCTCCACCAGATCGAAGCGCTCCAGCAGTTCGGCCGCGACCCGCCGCCCCTCGCTGCGCGAGAGGTGGTGCAGGTCCGCCATGAGAAGCATGTTCTCCTCACCGGTGATCAGGCCGTCCACCGCCGAGAACTGGCCGGTGACACCGATCGCCGCACGCACCGCCTGCGGATCGGCGGCGAGGTCGTGCCCGCCGACGCGGATCTCGCCCGCGTCGGCGCTGACGAGCGTGGAGAGGATCTTGACGGCGGTGGTCTTGCCCGCCCCGTTCGGGCCGAGCAGGGAGAAGATCGTCCCTTCCGGCACGGTCAGGTCGATGCCGTCGAGGACGGTCTTGTCGCCGTAGGACTTGCGCAGCCCGTTCGCCGCGATGGCCGGGTTCGTCATGAGGGAGCTCCTTAGAGGCTGCGGGCGGTGATGTCGCCGTGGGAGGTGGTGGCGCGGATGTCGAGTGCGGCGGAGCCGTCGTTCTTGAGGGCGTTGCTGATACGGCCGTAGCCGGTGCCGGCGTCCAGGGCCGCCGAGACTCCGGCGGCGGCGGTGACCGTGATGTCGCCGGACTGGGTGCTGAGGACGACCTCGCCGCGTACGGCCTCGGTGATCCGGATGTCGCCCCGCTGGGTGCTGATCTTGGCGGGGCCGCCGAGCCGGCCGACCTCGATGTCGCCGTCGGTGGCGGTGAGGCGCAGGCTCGCGGCCTCGTCGATCTTGATCCGGTGGTAGGCGCCCTCGAAGTCGACGTCGCCGAGCCGTCCGACGACGCGGAGTTCGGCGGCGGCCGTCTTCGCCTCGACGCGGGAGCCGGCCGGCAGCTTGACGGTGACCTCGACGGACCCGGACGGGCCGAGGAGCCGGTTGCCCGCCTCCGGCGCCTGGATCCGCAGGACACCGTCGTCGCCGTAGCCGACCTCCAGCTGCTCCGCCGCCTTGATGTCACGGGACTTGGCGGCGTTCGCGGGCCGGACCTCGACGACGGTGTCGGACCGGTCGGCGGCGATGAACTCGATGCGCCCGGCGGGGATGTCCAGGACGGCGGAGATCGGGGCGGGGGTCTTGAACGTGTGCATGGTGCTCTCCTTCTCATCCGGCGGACCCCTGTCGGCCCGTCCGTTTCTGATGACGGAAAAGCTACGTTGCGTTCAAAGAACTGGCAACACATTCGTTGCACTAAATAGCCATCATTGCAGCTCACAACCAATAAATCATTGCAACAGCTTGAAAGATAACGCAACAACGACACTCCGATTCGTTGCAATGGAATGGCGATGAACGCTATGCTGAGGACACCACGAACCACGAAGGAGACCACGATGCCGGGAGGCAGACTCACCCAGTCCGAACGCCAGCAGATCGCGCTGGGGCTGGCCGACGGCCTCGCCTACGCGGAGATCGCCCGCCGCCTCGACCGCCCGACCTCGACCGTCACCCGCGAGGTCATGCGCAACGGCGGCCCCACCGCCTACCGCGCCGACCTCGCCCACCGCGCCACCGAACAGCGCGCCCACCGCCGCAGGCAGCCCGCACCCCGCACCCCGGGCACGCCCCCGCAGGCCCACGGACGGGACGCCGAGGCGGTGCGCGAGTACGAGGAGGCGCTCACCACCGTGTTCATGCAGTCGGGCGCCCCCAAGATGGTGTCCCGGGTACTGGGCTGCCTCTTCACCACCGACGCGGGCAGCCTCACCGCGTCCGAACTCGCGCAGCGTCTCCAGGTCAGCCCGGCGTCCATCTCCAAGTCGGTCACGTTCCTCGAAGCCCAGGGCCTGGTCCGCCGGGAACGCGACGAGCGCCGCCGCGAGCGCTATGTCGTCGACGACGACGTCATGTACGAGTCGATGATGGCCAGCGCCCGCAGCACCGCCCATCTCGCCGAAACCGCACGCCAGGGTGTCCACATCCTCGGCACCGGCACCCCGGCCGCCGTCCGCCTGGAGAACATCGCGCGCTTCGTCGACTACGTCTCCGAGAGCATCATCCGCGCCGCCGAGCAGGCCCGCGAGATCCTCCACACCAAACCGGCACCGGCCTCGGACGAGGAGAACGCTCAGCGTTAGCTTGGGCGTTGTGACTCTTGACGATCTCCGGGTGTTCGTCGCCGTGTGCCGGGCCGGCAGCCTCAGTGCCGTGGCCCGGGATCTGTCCTGCACCCAGTCCGCCGTCAGTCAGCATGTGAAGCGGCTGGAGCGGGAGACCGGGGTCGCCCTGCTGGAGCGGCAGGCCCGCGGGGTCGTGCCCACTCAGGCCGGGCGGGTGCTGGAGGCCGCGGCCGCCGAGGGGCTCGGTGGGATCGACCTCGCCCTGCGGCGGCTCCGGGACCTCGTCGACGGCGAGACGGGGGCCGTGCGGGTGGCCACCGGCGGTACCACCGTGCGGCACTTCATGGCCGACGCCGTCGTGGCGTTCCGGCGGCTGCATCCCCGCGTCAGCCTCGAATTCCGTACGGAGAGTTCCAGCCGGGGCTGCTTCGACGCGCTCGTCGGCAGTGACCTCGACCTCGCCTGGGTCACCCTCGGCCCTCCCGTGCGGGGCATAGAGCAGCGGGGCGAGGTCGAACTCCCCTGGGTCCTCGCCGTACCGGCCGACGATCCGCTCGCCGCCCGCCCCGCCCTCGAACCCTCCGCGCTGCACGGGCTCCGGATCATCCGGCTCCCCCCGCACTCCACCTCCGCCGCCCATCTCGACGCCGCCTGCGCCGAGTTGGGCATACGGTTCGCCGCCGACACGAGCGTCGCCGACTGGGACACGGCCCTGCTGCTCGCAGAGTTGGGGCTCGGGCGGGCCGTCGTACCGGCCTTCCCGGGGATCGGGGACTCCGGGCGGGGGCTGGCCCTCGTGGAGCTTCCGGCGCTGCGGCCGCTGTCCGTGGGGTGGGCCGTCCGCCGTTGGGACGCGCTCAGTCCGCAGGCCCGGGCGTTCGCGGAGACCGTCTCCGCGACCTGCCGGGTCACTTCTGGCCGAGGCTGACCGTGAGGTGGGCCGCCGGGCGAGGTGTCAGCCTTTGGGGCTGGTCCTTTTCCCAGCGGCCTCCTCCCGAACCCGTCGT
>NZ_JAVRBF010000136.1:0-5267 GCF_032436805.1 Streptomyces sp. P17
GGTGCCCGATCCGGTGGCCGAGCCGTCCGCCGGACTGCCGTCGGTGCCCGATCCGGTGGCCGAGCCGTCCGCCGGACAGCCGTCGGTGCCCGATCCGGTGGCCGAGCCGTCCGCCGAACTGCCGTCGGTGCCCGATCCGGTGGCCGAGCCGTCCGCCGGACAGCCGGCGGTGCCCGATCACCAACAGGCTTGCCACGGCGACGAGATAGCCGGTACCGGTCCACTGGATCTGCGCGTGGGACGCGCCCAGGTCACGCTGGAGGGCGGGCTGCGCGATGGTGAGGACGGTGCCGTCGAGGGCGACGATCACCGCACCGGCCACGCTCGCGGTCAGGGTCAGACGCGGGTTCACTCCCCGTCCGGCCCGAGGTAGATGTCCAGCACCGAGCCCACCATGCGGCCGAAGTCATCGCTGCCGACGGCCAGTTGAAGGCTGCCCCAGCCCCACAGCTGGCCGACGCCGTGCAGATTCGCCCACAGGGCACCGCCGACGAGCCGGGCATCGGCATCGGGCCGGACCCGGCCGACCAGCTCCACCAGGCGTCCGAACGAGGGGGGGCTGTGGTCACCCAGCCCCAAGTAGCCGCTCTTCAGAAGATCGTGACGGAACATCAGCTCGTACATGCCGGGGTTGTCCACCGCGAACCGGAGGTAGGCGTCGGCCAGCGCCGCCAGCTGGGCGCGCGGACCGCCGGGGTGGTCGTCGACGGCCCGCGTCGCCCGGTCCGCGAGGTCGATGAAGCCGCGGCGCGCGATGGCGGACAGCAGCTCCAGATGGGTGGGGAAGTAGCGGCGCGGGGCCCCGTGCGAGACCCCCGCGCGGCGGGCGATCTCCCTCAGGGTGAGCGCCTGAACGCCCTCCTGGGCGACGAGTTCCACGCCCACGCCGACCAGTCGGTCCCGTAGTCCTGCCTCGGATTCCTGCATACGCTGTGTCTACCATCGATGAGTAGACACTGTCTACGAGTGGGGCGGGGAATGTGCGATGCGCCCCACCCGTTATGAGGACATGACTCAGGACCGGACCGAAGAGGCCTTGCTCCAGCTGCTCTCCGAGGGGCACGGCGGTGTGCTGGTGACCCTCAAGCGCGACGGCCGCCCCCAGCTGTCGAACGTCACCCACGCCTACTACCCGGACGAGCGGACCATCCGGATCTCGATCACGGACGACCGCGCCAAGACCCGCAATCTGCGCCGGGATCCACGGGCGTCGTACCACGTGACCAGCTCCGACCGCTGGGCGTACACCGTCGCCGAGGGCACCGCCGACCTCACGCCCGTCGCCAAGGACCCGCACGACGACACGGTCGAGGAACTCATCCGCCTGTACCGCGACGTCCAGGGCGAACACCCCGACTGGGACGACTTCCGCGCCGCGATGGTCCGGGACGGCCGACTGGTGCTGCGGCTGCGGGTCGAGCGGGCGTACGGGGTGCCGAAGCGCGGCTGACCCCGCTCCAGCGTGGAACCCGTGCCTCCGCGAGCACGGGCACCAGCAGCACCAGCACCAGCACCAGCACACTCCACGGGAACGCGGGCGCGCCGTACAGGCCGAGCAGGACCCCGCCGCCGACTCCGCCGCCGGCCATCGCCGCGTTCCACCGGGTGACCAGCATGGCCTGCGCCGCGTCCGCCGCGTAGACCAGGAGCGGCTGGTCGGCGAACCCCGTCGGCACGACGCTCGCTTGCGTCGCCAGTGCGCGGTGACGTCATCTCGCTTTCGCGCCACTAGAGTTGGGGTCGGCCTGGACGGGGGAGTGTGCTGAGCATGATGGATCTGATTTCGGTGGGCGCGATCAGTGCCGTGCTCGGGGCGGTCGGATCCGGGATGGGCAGTGAAGCAGGCCGCTGGGTCTGGGAGTCCACGGGCGGTCTCGTCCGCCGTATCACCGGCCGCGAGGTGGCCGCGCCCACGACGCCCGGCGAGCGGGACGAGGTGGCCCGGCTCGTGCACGCGGGGGTGCAGGTCGATCCACAGCTGGCCCGGGACTGGCTGCTGCTCGCCCGTAGTGTCCCGTCGCCGGGAGCCATCCCTGCGCAGCGGCCGCAACTGCCCAGCGCACCGCGCTACTTCACGGACCGTCAGCAGGCCATGAAGCTCCTCGACAAGGAAGCCGCCCGTGCCTTCGACGGACGCCCACGGCTCGCCCTGCTCCACGGCCCCGAGGGCATCGGCACCACCACCCTCGCCTGCCACTGGGGCTGGCGGCAGACGGCCCGCTTCCCCGACGGCCAGCTCTACGCCGATCTGCGCGCCCGCACACCCGAAGCGGTCCTCGGCGCACTCCTGCGTCGACTCGGGCTGCCGGACGAGGAGATACCCCCGGCCGCCGTCGACCGCGCCGACCTGTTCCGGCGCTTTCTCGCCGACCGGCGGCTGCTGCTGGTCCTCGATCACGTCGAGTCCGTCGCCCAGACGCGGCCCCTGCTGGCCCCGGCGCCGGACGTGTTCACGATCGTCGTCGCCCCCGGCGCTCTCGTGGGACTCGGCGCCCTCCAGATCCCGGTCGGACCGCTGACCCGGCGCGACGCGACCCAGATGCTGAAACGGCTGGTCGGCCCGCCGGCGGTCACCGCGGCCCGCGCCGCCCTGCCGGGCGTCCTCGACCGCTGCGCCGGACGGCCCTACGCCCTGCACGCCGCCGCCCTCCAGCTGGCGGCGGCCCCGACCGAGCCGACGGAGGAGCCCACCGTGCCCGACGACGACCCGGTCCGCGCGGCGGCGGAAGCCTCCTACCGCCGGCTCACCCCCGGTGCCGCCCGCCTCTACCGGCTCGCGGGCCTGCGTGACTGGCCCGCCCTCGACCCGGCGGCGGCCGCACACGCGGCGGACCTCGACCGCTCCCTGGCCGCCGGTCACCTGGAGGAACTCGCCGAGGCCCTGCTCGTCGAGCGCACCGAAAGCGGCCGCTACCGCTACCGCCCCTCCGTCCGCGCCCACGCCGAGCGTACGGCGGCCGCTGTCGACGGCATCGCTGCCTGCTCGGCGGCTGTCACCCGGGTCATCGAGGGCTACCGGGGCCTGGCGGTCGGCGCGGCCCGGGCGGCCCTTCCGCAGAGCTGGCGGGTCCCCGCGGCGCACGCGTCGGTGGCCTACCCGGATCCGGGTACGGCCGTCGCCGCCCTTGCCGCCGAGGCGCCCAACCTCGTCGAAGCCGTACGCGCGGCCGAGGAGTTCAGCGACCGGGACACCGCCGTTCTGCTCTGCCAGGCCCTGTGGCCGCTCCAGCTCAAGGCCGGGCACCACGAAGTCCTGCTGCCCGCCCTGCGGGCCGGGGCCCGTATCGCGGACGACCACTTCCCCGGCACCCGGACAGCGGGCGCCCTGCACTTCCAACTCGCTCACTGCCTGATGGAGTTGACCCGCTGGGAGGAGGCGGAGCCCGAGGCCCGCGCCGCCGCGCGAGAGGAACAGGCGGCCCGGCACGTCCGTGGCCATGCCTCCGCGGTCGAGTTGCTCGGCCTGCTGCGGATGCGGCAGTGGCGCTTCGAGGAGGCCTACGCCCGCTTCGAGGAGGCGGCCCGCGTCTACGACACCATCGGCCCCGAAGACGAGGACAGCAACGATCTCCCGCGTGCCCGTGCCCTGTTGGCACGTCACCAGGGCCGTGCCCTGGGCCACCTCGGACGCCGGGCGGAGTCGGTGGAGCATCTGGACGGGGCCCTGCGCTTCTTCCGGGACAGCGGCGAGGCCTACAACACCGCCCGCACCCTGACCGACCTCGCCGAAACCCACCTGGACGGCGGCGCGCCGGGCACCGCACTCCCGTTGATCGACGAAGCACTCGCGGCGCTCCAGCAGGAGCATGCCGAGCACCACGTGGCCTGGCTGCGGTCGCTCCGGGAGCGATGCCTCAGAGCGGAGTGACGGTCACGGCGTGCGCGGTGGCGCCGGTACGGACCGTCAGACCCCGGCCGTACAGCTCCGCCGGTGACTTGCCGGAGGACAGCCATGCGTGCAGGGCCGAGGCGTACACGGCTGGGTCGGCGTCGGACGTCGAATCCAGGCGTACGAGTGCTCCGGCGCGGGTGCGCACGACACAGGTGCCGGGGCCGGTGACGTAGGCGGCGAGTGCGCAGTGCGGGTGCCGTTGGAGAACCTCGGCCGCCCACTCGGCCGGTGGGCCGAGGCGAGGGTCATGGGGCTCGCCGTGCCGGAACACCACGTCGGCGAGGGCGAGTTGGTCCGTCTCCCGCGTGTCCTCGGGTACGGCCGTGTGCGCCGCGTCCGTTCCGTAGGGCGCCGGATGCGGGCCCGCGTACCGGGTGACCGTCACCTCGTCCGAGCCAGGCAGTCCGGAAAGCCCAGTGAGCACGGTGAGCGGCACGGTGTGCGCGGCGGGTTCGTACGGCGGCAACGGGAGTGGTTCCAGACGCGCGGGCTCCTCGGGTTCCGGGATGCCGATCAGGTCGTAGAAGAGGCGCCTCAGACGTGCCGCCGACTCGAGCGGGGCGGAGCTGACGAACTCGGCTGGCTCCGGGGGCGGTTGATGCTGAGAGAGCAGCGTCTCCACCTGCGCGCGCAGCGGGAGGGCTGGGTCCAGGCGTGGTGCCGTGCGGACGAAGGCGTGGACCGGGGCGTCCGGGGCGAGGCCGGACAGGGGCGCCGCGCCGAGGAGTACGGGGGTGCCGAGGGCGGCGGCGTAGTAGGTGACCGAGCCGTGGTCGCCGATCACCGCGTCGGCCGAGATCAGGGCCTGCCGCCAGCCGTGCAGGGGATCGACCAGCGCGAGTCCGGCACGCCGGGCCCGGTCGAGCCAGGCGCGGATCTGGCCGGGGCCGTGTCCGTGCCAGATGTTGGGGTGCAACACGGCCGCCAGCCGGTACTCGTCCGCCGGGAACTCCGAGGTCAGCCGGGGCAGCAGGGCGGGCAGGACGTCATCGCCGCCGTCGCCGAAGAGCGACTCGGGGTTCCAGGTGGAGTTGAGGACCACCAGGCGCCGCCCCCGGCCCACACCCAGGGCGCGGCGGAAGCGCTCGCGGTACGGCCGGGCCGCCAGGATGCGGTCCCAGCAGGGGTCTCCGGCGAGTACGGCGGTCGGCGCGGCCTCGGGGCAGGCGGCCCGCAGTCGCTCGTACTGCTCGGGGTGGGACAGCACCAGCGCGTCCGCGATCGGTCTCCCGAACGCGTCGAGCAGCCACTCCGGTGACAACCCGAAGACCGGCTCCGACACCGCGCGCCCCCCGCCCGGTGTCGGGTGTCGGGTGTCGGGTGTCGGGTGTCGGGTGTCGGGTGTCGGGTGTCGGGTGTCGGGTGTCGGGTGTCG
>NZ_JAVRBF010000013.1:0-141645 GCF_032436805.1 Streptomyces sp. P17
GGCCCGGCTCTCGGACGCCGCGGGCCGATCCGTACGGGTGGCCGAGATCTACGGCCACCGCACCCTGGCGGAGCAGGCGACGCTGCTGCGACATGCCCGCGAGCGGGCCGCAGGACAGGCCCGTCCCGCCGACGCCTCCGTCGCCGACACGCTCCACGAGTCCGCCCGGGGCCACGGTGTGCCGGGCGCGGGAGTCGCGGTGTACGTGAACGGCACGCTGGAGCTGCTGCACCACGGTGTCACCGACACCAACTCCCGTATCCCGTACGGCCCCCGGACCCGTCAGCGTGTCACGTGCATCACCAAGGCCATGCTGGCCTTCGTCGCCCTCCGTCTCGTCGACCGGGGCGTTGTCGGCCTCGACGAGCCGCTCCACGAGCTGCTGCCCCAGGCATTCCGCCGCCGCGACGGCCGTACCGTCGAGGTCACCCTGCGGCAGCTGCTGTCGCACACCAGCGGCATCGACGACTCCTACGAGGTCTGGCACGACACCGACCTGCCCGACCTGGACGCCTACCTGGACACCTTGGGCGGCTACGGCCAACTCTTCGAGCCCGGTGAGGTGTTCGCGTACTCGGCGGTCGGCACCTCGATCGTCGCCGCGCTGATCGAGAAGCTCCTCGGGATCCCCTGGCGCCGCGCCGTCAACCAGCTCATGCTCACCCCGCTCGGCATCAAGGAGATCCCGGAGACCCGCACCGAGGACGGGCACTACGGGCGCGCCATCTCCACCGGCTACGTTTGGACCGAACAGGTCAAGCGGTACGTCCGCCACGACCCGCCGCCGCAGACCATCGCCGACGACGCCGCGGGCTCCTTCTCCGTCTGCCTCACTCTGGAGGAACTGGCGAAGATCGCCCTGCTCGCCCTCGACGACGGCGTCACCGAGGACGGCGAGCGGCTGCTCTCCGCCGAGCTCGCCCGGCAGATGCGCACCCCGCAGATCCCCGTCCCCGGCCACCACTTCATGCACGCCTGGGGCCTGGGCTGGCTGATGTTCGGCCCGACCGCCTTCGGCTTCAACTCCAACGGCAGCGGCCACCACAACTTCATCCAGATCTTCCCCGAGGAGCGCTCCTTCCTGCTCCTGCTCGCCAACGCCTACCCGTCGTTCGGCCTGTACGAGGACCTGCTGGGGGCCTTCACCGGCGAGGGACTCATCCGCACCGGGCGCCCGTTCGAGATGGACCTCGACGACTGCCCCGGGCTCTACGCCTCCGACGGCTACCGGCTCCAGGTGGAGCGCGGCGCCGGGCACCTGCGCTACGCCTACTCCGAACGGCAGCCGGACGGCGCGTGGCGGTGCCTCGACGAAGGGGACCTCGTCCTGTCCGGCGCGGGCGGATTCAGCTCCATGTCCGAGAAGAACATCCTCGCCGGCTCCATCTCCTTCATTCCCACACCCGGTACCGCCACCCCGGGCTGCGTCCGGATCGGCCAGCGGTTCGCGAGGAGGACCCGATGACAGACCCGCACCACCCCAGCGAACGGCACGTGGTCTTCGTGACCTGGAAGGCCGGCAACGCCCCGGCGTTCGAGGCGGCCAAGCGGCTCGGCCACCAGGTGACGCTCATCCGCTCCCTGCTCATGGAGCAGTCCCAGAACATCGACTTCGACACCTGTCCCTACGCCCGGTTCGTCGACCGGGTCCACGTCCTGAAGGACGCCACCGATCCCGACGCCCTGCGTGCCTGCGTCCGGGCCGTGCACCGGGAACGGCCGGTCGACGGGTTCATCGCCAGCGTCGACGCGCTGGTGGTCCCCGTCGCACGGATCGCCGAGGAGCTCGGGGTGCCGTTCACCGACGCCGCCGCGGCGGAGGCCGCCAAGCAGAAGGACCGCTGCCGGGATCTCCTCGCCGAGGCAGGCGTCGACAGCACCCGGCCCGCCGTCGTCGACGGCTTGGGAGAGGCCGCGGCCTTCGCGGACGCCACCGGCTACCCGGTCGTCGTCAAACCGGCCCGGGGCTCCGGCAGCGAGGGCGCCCATGTCGTCGCCGACGAGCGGCAGTTGGCCGACGTCCTCGGGCGGGCACAGGAGGGCGTCTACGCGGCGGGCATCCTCGTCGAGGAGTACCTGAGCGGGCGCTTCCTCTCCGCCGAGATCGGCCGCGCCCACGGCCGGTTCCTGCGGCTGGCCGTCAGCGAGCGCTCCACCTGGCACCGCCACGAGGCACTGGAGACCGGCACGACGATCCCCGCGGGCATCACGGCCGACGAACACGACCGCGTCATGGAGTTCGCCGAGGCCGTCGTCGGCGCGCTCGGACTGCGGCTCGGCATCTTCCACGTCGAGATCATGCTCGGCGCGGACGGCACGCCCCGGCTCATCGAGGTCAACCCGCGCATCATGGGTTCCTGCCTGCCGAACCTCTTCCGGCTCGCCGGCGGCGGGGACATCTTCGAACTCCTCGTGCGCATCCACCTGAACGAGCCGGTCGAGCGCGGCCCGAGCGCCTTCACCCACTACGCGACCGTCCGCTGGTTCGGCGCCGCCGACGCCGTGCCGAGGCCCGACCAGGTACCGGACCTCGGCTGGGCCGCCGCCGAGTACGGCGACAGTCTGCACTCGCTCACCGTCCGCTTCCCCGACGGCGACACGCTCCTGCCCTGCCGGGGCAACCTCGGCAACTTCGGCGAGGTCCAGGTTGTGCACGCCGACCGCGCGACCTCGATCCGCATCGCCGAGGACATCGTCGCCGGCATGGCCGGCCGACTCGGTTTCGAGGTGACCAGGTGATGGCCCCGACCACCTTCTACGACCAGACCCGCAGACAACTCGCCCGGCTGGGCCTGCCCCTGGGGGACCTGGACCGCATTCCCCGCTCGGACCGGACGTTCCCCGACGGAGGCCACTTCCGTATCGAGGTGCCCACCGTGAACTCCGTCCAGGCCGCGGAGACCCTGCTCCGCGAGAGCCGCCGCCGGGGCTTCACCATCAACCGGATCACCGAGACCCGCGGCATGTACCGGCACACGGCCCGCGAGATCGGCGAGTACGTCGCGCTCGGCACGGAGTACGCGACCGAGATCCTCATGTCGGTCGGGCCCCGCGCCACCTACGACATCGGCGGCGGCGTGCAGACCCCGGAGGGATCACGCATCGGCTACCGGCTGCGCGGCCAGGACCAGATCGTGCGGGCCGTCGAGGACGTCAAGCGCGGCATCGGCCTCGGCGTACGCGGCTTCGTCGTCTACGACGAGGGACTGCTGTGGGTGCTCGGGCGGCTGCGTTCCGCCGGTGAACTCCCGGACGACATCCATCTGAAGGTCTCCGCGCACTGCGGACAGGGCAACCCGGCCTCGGCGCAGATGCTGGAGATGCTCGGCGCGAACAGCTTCAACCCGGTGCGCGACCTGACCCTTCCCATGATCGCGGCCCTCCGGCAGGCGGTCGCCCTCCCACTGGACTGCCACGTGGACAACCCCCGGACCTCCGGCGGGTTCATCCGCACCTACGAGGCCCCCGACATCGTCCGCGCCGCCGCGCCCGTGCACCTCAAGACGGGCAACAGCGCCCTCGAAGGCCACGGTGTCAGCCCCACCCCCGCGCAACTCGACGACATCCTGCGGCAGGTCGAGATCGTCACCGAGTTCCTCGCCCGGCACTATCCCGAGGCCCGTCAGAGCGGCACCCGGTCCGCCGACTTCGCAGGTGCCGTCTCCGGGAAGGAGGCCTGACGCATGTGCCGGATCTACGGCTCCTTCGGGGACGAACGCGCCGACCTCGACGTACTCCACGCGGTCGCGGCGGCGATGTACCCGGGCGGGCCGGACGAACAGACCCTGCGGCGCCGCCACGGATGGGCGCTCGGCACCAACCGGCTGGCGATCCAGGGCATCGACTCCGGCCACCAGCCCTTCGTGCGCGGCGCGTTGTGCTGTGTGTTCAACGGCGAGATCTACAACCACCGGCAGCTGCGCGCCGAGTTGGCCGCCCGCGGGTACAGCTTCGACGGCGACTGCGACGGGGACGTCCTGCTGCCGCTGTACGAGCTGTACGGGGACGCGTTCACCTCCCGTCTGGAAGGGATGTTCGCCATCGCGCTCGTCGACGAGCGCGAGGAGCCCGCCCTGAAGCTGTTCACCGACCACGCCGGCATGAAGTCCCTCTACTACTACCTCTCCGCCGACGGCCGCCGACTGCGCTTCGCCTCCGAACTGCGGGCCCTGAGCCGGTTCCCCGACTTCCCCGACGAGCTCGACCCGCTCGCTGTCGACCGCTACCTCGGCGGCAAGGCCGTCTGGGGGCCGGGCACCGTCTACACCCGGGTCCGCACCCTGAAGCCCGGCTCGACCCTGCGCTTCGCGGGCGGACGTACGACCGTCACGCACACCGCACTGGAACCCGCCGAACCCCACTGGCCCGGCGGCGAACCGACCGTAGGGACGGCGGCGGAGCTGCTCGACGAGCTGCCCTTGAGCTGTCGGGCAGCGGAGGCGAGGCCGAACCCACCGTCGAGTCCGTTCCGCAAGGCCCGACCGACCTGGACCGCAGGATCCTCGCGTTGCTCCTGGCCGGTCTGACGGACCTGACGGCGGCGACCCAACTCGGTCTGTCCCCGCGCACGCTGCACCGGCGCCTGCGTCACCTCATGGACCTGGCCGGAGTCCGGACCCGGATGCAGCTCGGCGCCCACGCCGTGCGGCACGGCTGGGCGGAGCCGCTGTGAACGGGACCGTGACGTGGCCTAGACCTCGGGGCACTGCACGGTCGTTCCCTCGACGCGGCGGCCGTCCGCGCCCGTGACCGATACCGGTGCCGGTTCGGTCCCGGGTGTGGCGACGCGCTGCGCCGCGGTGGCCGTGCAGATGATCTGGGCCGCCGCGAGATCGGTCAACTCGCCTGCCGCCGGGGAGAGTTGCACGGAGACTTCGCCGTTGCGCTCGGTCACCGTCATGACGTCGGCCGGGCGGGACCTCTGTGGTGCGTCCGTGGCCGCGGCGGTCGGGGGCGGGGTGGGGACGCCCGGGAGCAGCGGCAGCTGAGTGGTGATCCGCTTGCTCTGCTCCAGATCGGTCGGGCCCACGAACAGCACCCGCAGCGCCTTCTCCACGTCGACCGGCGCGGCGGTCCGGCGGGGGACGCCGAGCAGGGCGTCGTCCACCACGAAGTAGACCCGGATCGTCGGCACGACCCCGCTCGCCGGACCGCCCGCCTCCACCACCCCGGTCGTGGGGATGCCGCAGGAGGTGAGCGCGCACAGGGTCGCGAGGAACCGCAGGGGTCTCATGACGGCCTCTCCGGGGCCGACTCGTCGTCGGGCAGGGGGAGTCGTACGGTGAAGACGGCGCCCCCTTCGGGCCGGCTCGCGGCGCTGACCGTGCCGCCGTGCATGCGGACGTTCTCCGCGGTGATGGCGAGGCCCAGGCCGCTGCCCTCGGTGCGGGTGCGGGCGGCGTCGGACTTGTAGAACCGTTCGAAGACATGCGGCAGCACGGTGTCGGGGATGCCGGACCCGCTGTCCAGCACCTCGATCACCGCGAGCCGATCCCCGCCCGCGTAGAGCCGCAGCCGGACGGGACGTGCGCCGTGCCGCAGGGCGTTGCCGACCAGGTTGGCGACGACGACGTCCAGGCGGCGCGGGTCGACACGGCCGCGCAGGGCGCCGGGTGGCGGCAGGTCACAGTCGACGAGGTCGGTCCAGGCACGCGCGGAGAGGGTGCGCCGGAGTGATTCGGCGAGGTCGATCTCGTCCAGGTGCAGGGTCGCGGCGCCCGCGTCGAAGCGTGAGATCTCCATCAGGTCGTCCACCAGGCGGGTCAGCTTCACGGTCTCCTCGCTGATCAGCCGGACCGCGGTGGCGGTGTCCGGGTCCAGCCGGGCGGCTTCCTCGTCGAGGACGTCGGTCACCGCGGACATGGCGGCCAGCGGGGTGCGCAGTTCGTGCGACACATCCGCGGCGAACCGGCGGGCCCGCGCCTCCATGCCGCGCAGTTCGGCGACCGACTCCTCCAGCGCGGCGGCCGTCTCGTTGAACGTGTGCGACAGATCGGCGAGTTCGTCGGACCCGTTGACGGCGAGCCGCGTGTCGAGGCGGCCCTCGGCGATGCTCCGGGTGGCGCGGCGCAGCGCCCGCACCGGCCGCAGCACCCCGCGCGCGGCGAGCAGCGCCAGCAGCACGGCGAGCGCCAGGGCGGGCACGGTGGCCCGCTCGACCGCGGAGACCAGGGCGTCGACATAGGCCTGTTCCGTGGTCTGCGGCACCGTCAGGAAGACCCTGACCCCGGAGTGGTAGGCGCCCCCGTCGGACGAGGTGAACATGACCGACATGCCGACGACCAGGGAGGTGTGGTCGCCGCTGTCCACCCGCTGGAAGACGGTGGCCATGCTGGAGCGCACGGCCTCGCGCAGGGCGGGGGTCGGTTCCTCGAAGGGGTCGTCCGTGGCGGAGGTGGCGCTGAGGTCGTCGTAGGTCGCCAGGACCCGCCATGTCCCGGAGGGGTCGGCGCGGGCCACGTCCGTCGCGAACCGCCGCAGTTCGTCCTCGTCCGGAGGGAAGGCGAGGTCCTCGGCGAGCCGGCCGACGTGGGTGCGCAGCAGCTGGATCACGGTGTCCTGGCTCTGCTGCAGCACGCCGGTGCGTGCCTCGCGGAACGTCAGGGCGCCGGTCGTGGCGGCGGTGAGGGCGGTGACCAGCGCGAAGGCCACCACCAACCGCATCCGCAGACCGCGCAGTTGCGGGAGCCGGGGCCGCCTCACCGCGCCGTGAACCGGTAGCCGAAGCCGCGCACGGTCTGGATGTAGCGCGGCTCGCGGGGCGGCTCGCCCATCTTGGCGCGCAGCCGCTTGACGCAGGCGTCCACCAGCCGCGCGTCCCCGTGATAGCTGTGCTCCCAGACCGCCTCCAGCAGCTGCTGCCGGCTGAACACCTGGCCGGGCGAGGCGGACAGGGTCAGCAGCAGCCGCAGTTCGGACGGGGCGAGCGCGATCGGCACGCCGCCCCGGGCGACCGAGAGCCCGGCCCGGTCGACGGCCAGATCCCCGTACGTGTCGATCTTCGGTATGCCGGTCTCGACGGGTGCTCCGGCCGCCCGGCGCAGGACGGCACGGATGCGTGCCTGAAGCACCCGGGCCTGCACGGGCTTGACCACGTAGTCGTCGGCTCCCGCCTCAAGGCCTACGACGATGTCCTCGTCGTCGCCCCGTGCGGTCGCCATGATGATCGGCAGGGTCTGGTCGAGGGCGCGTATCTCGCCGCACACGTCCAGGCCGGGCATACCGGGCAGCATCAGGTCCAGCACCACGACGTCCGGCCGGAACGACCGCACCCGTCCGAGCCCGTCCTCCCCGGTCTCCACGGCGGCGACCTCATGGCCCTGGCGGCGCAGGGCGAGTGCGACTCCCTCCCGCACGGCTCGGTCGTCTTCGATCAGCAGAACGCGTGGCATGCGCTCAGTATCCGTAAGACGTCCGGCCGCCTGGGAGTTTGTTACGGGATGATCACACAAACCTGCGGTGGATCATGCGTTATCGGTTCGTTATCGCTTGAGCCAGGTTCGATCACACAGCGATCACAACCTGGCCAACATGACCACGCGTAAACCTCGTTCCACCCGTGGCCGTCGGCGGGGCGGCCCGTCACATGCCTCTCCGAGCGGGCGGAAGGGAGCGCTGTGGGGAGGCCTGGTCGGACTGGCTGTTCTGGGGGCCGCCGGGTTCGCCGCGATGGGCGGCGGGAGCGGAGCGCACGCGGGCCGGGTCGAGCCCGCCGAGCCCCCCGGCCCGACGCGCGGCAGCACGCAGCCCTCGCCGTCGCCCTCGCCCGATCCGTCCACCAACTCGCCCGCATCCGACATCCCGTCCACGGGACCGGGCACCTTCACCACCGCGGCCGGCTCCGGTGAGAAGGCCGGGTCGGGCACGGCCCTGCGCTACCGGGTCGAGGTCGAGGACGGCATCGACCTCTCCGCCGCTGATGTGGCCCGGCGGGTGGAGCGCGTCCTGGCCGACCCGCGCGGCTGGACCGCGGACGGCCACTCGGCGTTCCAGCGAGTGCCGAGCGGTCCGGCCGACTTCGTCGTGAAGGTCGCGACACCCGGCACCGTGGACGAGATCTGCGGACAGTACGGCCTGGACACCGGCGGCGAGTACAACTGCAACGTGGCGCAGAACGTGATGGTGAACCTCGAACGCTGGCTGCTGGCGACTCCCGTCTACGCCAAGGACGTCACGGCCTACCGCGCGCTGATCATCAACCACGAGGTCGGTCACTTCCTGGGCCATGGCCACGTGGGCTGCCCGGGTCCCGGACAGCCCGCGCCCGCGATGATGCAGCAGATCAAGGGCATGCACGGGTGCAAGCCCAATGTCTGGCCGTACGACGACAAGGGGCGGTTCCTCACCGGGCCGGCCGCCCCCTGACCTCAGCAGTAGAGGTTGCCGCCGGGGCTGACGCCGAGGATGGAGGTGAACCGGTTGTACGCGTCCACCCGGCTCTGGACCTGCGCCGGGTTGCTTCCGTCGCACTCCAGTGAGCCGTTGATGGAGCGGATGGTCTGGCCGAAGCCGGCCTGGCTGACCATGGCGTTGTGCGGGGTCATGGTGCCGGGGCCGGTCTGGGTGTTCCAGTACCACAGGCCGGTCTTCCAGGCGACGGAGGCGTCGTTCTGCACCAGCCAGGGGTTGTTCAGCAGGTCCAGGCCGAGCGCGTCACCGGCGGCCTTGTAGTTGTAAGTCGGTTGAGGACACAGTGACGCGGCCGAGTGACGTGCCCCTCCCCCGAAGGTCACGTCACTCGGCCACTCCCCCGGCGCCGGACTTGTGGTCCGTCCGCCCGCGTGCGGCTGTACCCGTGCCGTTACCAGCACATCACCGCGGTTTCCCCCGATCCCCAGCTGGAGTACAGGCGCACACGGACGAAGTAGCGGCGGCCCTTGACGAGATGGGCCCTGATCGTGGCGTTGCCGGCCGTGCCCCCGTCGTCCTGGCCGGTGAGGTAGCGGGGTTCGCCGTCCCGCTCCTCGAAGACGACCACGACGGTGTCGCTGTCGCCGAAGGTGCCCACCGTGTACTCGCGGGTCTCCGGCGGCTCGACGACGAAGTCGGCCTGTTCACCCGGGCCGAGACCGATCGGCACCGAGCGGAACGGCACCAGCGCGGGCGGCCGCGGAGGGCCGGCCGGCGGGTACCAGCGCAGGACGTACTCCTTGTCGGCGGGCGAGAGCGTGCCGGGCGGGTTCAGACCCGCGCGGAACTGCTCCGGCTCCAGGATGAGCCCCGCCTCGAAGGGATACTCCATGATCGACTGCGGGTCCCACGCGGAGCCGTTGACCTCGTCCGGGTCCAGCTTGCGCAGGATGTTGAAGAACGTCGTCTCCCGGCTCCAGAAGTTCGGCGGGCCGGCGAGGTCCGCGAAGACGGCCTCGTCGTCCCAGTGGATGCCGGCGAACGGGCTCTGGTGCTCGTGCAGCATGCCGAGCGCGTGCCCGATCTCGTGCAGGGCCGTCCCGCGCTCCGAAGGCACGGTCAGGTCCCAGCCGAAGTTCATGGTGCGTTCGTTCAGACCGACCTGGAGCGCGTCCTTGCCCACGGTCGACCACGAACCGTCACCCAGCTGGAACCCGATCCGCAACTCGGCTTCCGAGCGGTCCGAGACCTCGGTGAACGACACCCCGATGCCGAGACCCTGCCACTCCTGGAAGCACTCGCGCACCACATCCTGCTGCTCCTTCGGGCCGACCCACGACACCCGCCGGGACCCCCCGGTCCCCGGTACGGGAATCACGGACGCGTCGCTGTCGCCGTCGAAGAAGTAGTAGTGCAGGACCGTGTGGTTGACCCACATCCGGCGTCCGCCGGTGAGCGCGCGCTGCCGCTCGGCGGTCAGCCCCGGTGCCAGAACGGGGGCCGACTGCTGCGCGAGGGAGCAGTAGCGAGCGGTCATGCGCCAAGGTTGCCGTCGGCGGCGGCCGGACGCCTGAGTCGGGGGCTACTCAAGTCCCGGTGTATCAGGTCTGAGTAACGGTGCTCCTGTAGGTGTGATGACATTCGAACGGGATGCGAAGACCCTGGAGCTGCCCTGGCCGTTCACCGGACGGGACAGCGAAGTCGAGCTGATCCGCCGGTCCCTGGCCGCCGGCCGGCACGGCATCGTGGTGACCGGACCCGCGGGCTGCGGCAAGAGCCGGCTCGTCGTGGAGGCCACCCGGGGCACCGAATGCGCCAAGGTGGCCGGCACGCCCGAGGCCCGCACCATCCCCTTCGCCGCCTTCGCGCACCTGCTGCCCGAGGCGGTCACCCTGCACCGGGCCGTACAACTCCTCTCCTCCGTAAGGCTGTTGCTCGTCGACGACGCACACCACCTCGACGACGCCTCCGCCGCGCTCGTCCATCAGCTGGCCGTACAGGGCCGCACCCGTCTCCTGGTCGTCGCCACCGACGGTGTCCCCGCGCCCGGCGCGATCTCCCGGCTGTGGACCGGCGAACTGCTGCCGCGCCTCGCCCTGGACGCGCTGCCCCCGGAGGAGACGGCGCACCTGCTCGGCGGCGGACTCGACCCCCTCACCGTGAACCGGCTGCACCGTCTGTGCCAGGGCGATCTACGGCTGCTGCGCGACCTGTTGGGCGCGGTGCGCGAGCGCGGACTGCTCACCCGGGTCCCGGACACGGACACCTGGGCCTGGCGGGGCCCGCTGCCGCTGACGGCGACCGTACGCGAGCGCACCGCGCACGTCCTGGACCGCGCCCACCCGGAGGAGCGCGAGACCCTCGAACGCCTCGCCTTCGGCGAACCCCTCGCCCTGGACATGGACCTCTTCGACCTGTGGGCCCTCGAACGCCTGGAAGCCGACGGCCTGATCCGCATCGACGACCAGGGCACCGTCCGCCTCGCCCACGCCCTGCACGGCGCGGTGCTGCGGGCCGCGGCCGGCCGGCTCCGGGCGAGGCGGCTGGCCCGCACCCCGGACCAGTGCGCGGCGGCCCTCGCCGCCGAGGCGGCCGTACTGGCACGCAGTGTCCGACTGGCCGACGTACGGGCGGTGTCGGCGCCCGTGGGGGAGTGGCTGGTGGACGAAGGGGCGCGGATCCCGGCCGGATACGCGGCCCTGCGCGCCCGGTTCGCGCGGATCGGCGGACGGCTGCGTGAGGCCGAGGCGTGGGCCAGGGAGGGTCTGCGGGACGCGCCGGAGGACCGGTACTGCCGCGATGAACTCGCCCTGGCCGCGGCGCAGTCGGGCGAGGTGACGGCCGTGGCCGGCGACGTCAGGAACGGCTGGCCCGCGGTCGCACGCGGTGACCTCGACGCCGCCCTGGCGACCGTGGAGCCGTACGACGCCGTACGCCTCGGCGCTCCCGAACGCGCCGCCGGACGCCTCGACGGCGTGTTCGCCCAGCACGCCGAGGCGCTCGCCCGGGGCGACGGGCCCGCCCTCGACCGGGCCGCCGAGGCGCTCCAGGAGCGCGGGCTGCTGCTGTACGCGGCCGAGGCGCACGCCCAGGCGGTACGGGCCCACCGCGACCCCCGGGCCGCCCGTACCTCCCGCACCCGCGCGGTCGCCCTCGCCCGCCGTTGCCAGGGCGCCCGCACCCCGGCCCTGTCCGGCCTGGTTCTCGGCGAACTCACCGCCCGTCAACGGCAGATCGTCACGCTGGCCGCCGCGGGCCTCAGCAACCGCCAGATCGCCGAACGCCTCACCCTGTCCGTCCGCACGGTCGGCAACCACCTCTACAGCGCCTACGCCCGCCTCGGTGCGAGCGACCGGGGCGCCCTGCCATGGCTGGTGGACCTGCCAACCGCACAACCGGCGTGACCGGCGAGGGGGGCGAACTGCTCCGGCGCGCGGATCTGCCGGCGGTGAGGGTCCATGCCGCTCCGGCGCGCGGAGCATCCGCCGCGGCCCGGGAGCGTGGTGGAGGGTCTGGGCGTGCCGGGGTCCCGCGCGCTTGCCTTGCCCGGGCGCGGGAGGCCGGCGCGGAGTGCCCGTTGTGGACCGGGTGGCGATGAGGGGGTGCTCGGTGTGCGGAGCATGGGCCGGGAGCCGGGAGCCGGGAGCGTGGTGGAGGGTCTGGGCGTGCCGGGGTCCCGCGCGTTCGCGGTGCCCGGGCGGCGGGGGGTCGGCGCCGAGCGCCCGTTGTGGACCGGGTGGCCGGGGGTCGGGGCGCCGTGCGGTCGCGGCACGTCTGAGCCACCGGTCGGGGCAGGCTGAGTGACCGTCGTCAGGCCGCCCCGAACGCCGAGAACGCCCACCCCGTCGCCTGGTGCACCGCGTCGCCGGGCAGGGCGGCGCGGGCGTCACGCAGGGCCTCGGCCAGGGACAGTCCGGCGCCCAGGCCCTTGTGCAGCGCGACCATCAGTGGCACCACGGCGGCGTCGTTGACGGGTGCGCTGCACGCCACCACGCCGGCCGTGCCCAGCGGGAGCAACGCGGTGACCAGGCCAAGGAGTTCGTCGGCGCCCACGGAGGCGAAGCGGGCCGTGTCGCAGCAGGAGAGGATGATGCGGTAGGGGCTGCGGTCGAGGCGTTCGAAGTCGTGCACGATCAGCGGGCCGTCGGCCATCCGCAGCGCGGAGAACAGCGGGCTGTCCGCCCGGAAGGTGCCGTGCGCGGCGATGTGCGCCAGCGCGGCCCCGTCCAGCCCCTCCAGCACGCGCGGCACACTCGCGTCGTCGTCCTCCAGCAGCGTCGGCGTGCCGTACCGTCCGGCCAGTTCGGGCACCTCCGCGCCCCCGGTGGCAAGACCGGGGCCGCGCACCAGCACCTGGCGGCCGCCCGGCGGCGGCTCGGTCTGGCGGGCGCGCAGCCAACTGCTCGCCGAGGGCGACACGCTGACCACCCGCTCCCGCAGCGACGGCAACAGCGCCCATGGCACACGGTGCAGCCGGCCGGGCGGTACGACGACGACAGGGCCGTTGCCCAGGTGTTCAGCCGCCGGGCCCAGCAGCAGCTCCTCAAGGCGTCGGCCCGCCGCCTCCACCACCGGGAGCCGCCCCTCGGCGCCCGGATGGGCCAGCCGCCGCAGCCCGGCCTGCACATGCTCGGCCTCGGTCTCCGCGTCGGCGAGCAGCCCGCCCTCGTACCGCCGTACCCGCCCCTGCCCGCACAGCAGCACCTGCACCCGCCCGTCGACCACGACCAGTTCGACGAGACGGATGTCGTCGCCCAGCTGTGTCAGCAGCCGCGCCGGATCGAAGCGGTCGCCGTCGTCGGGCGCCTCCCCGCGCATGTGCAGGGTCCGCGAGCGTATCTCCCGTTCCAGACGGCGCTGTTCGCGCTCCAGGGCGGGCACCGGACGGCCCTCCATACGGGCGGCCTCCGCGCGGGCCGCGATCTCCCGGAAGGCGGTGAGCCCGCTCTGCAGCGCGGGATCGGCGGGCGGCCGGGTCGGCGGTGCCGTGAGCACGGTGGCCCGCCATCGCTCGCTCCACACCAGCAGCCGCCGCGGCCCCCCGGAGTCGAGGCTCACCCGCTGCGCCAGCGCGGCGAGTTCGGCGCCCTGCGCGGTGGCCCGGGCCCTGAGCTCGGAGGCGCCCAGCGTCGTACGGTGATCGTCGAGCACGTCCAGGCCGCGCCGGCACGCCTCCAGGACGCCGCGCCCGGAACCCGCGGCCCGCGCCCGCAGCGCCTGCGCCGCCCAGCCCGTCATCCGCGCCAGCGGCGGCCCCGCGTGCCTGCTGCGGGCCGCGATGCCCAAATGCCGTTCGGCGTCCGCCCGCCAGCCCAGCGCGAGTGCGATCCGGCCCGCGAGCAGCGAGGCCTCGGGCGCGGCCGGAGCGCCGAAGGAGGCCAGCCGCTCGGCGACGGCGGCGGCGTCCGCGACCATACGCCCCGAGGCGCGTCCGGTGACGAGCCGTGCCTCGATCAGCACCAGCCGGGCGTGCGTCTCCCACCAGGTGCGCCGCTGCCCGGCGAACAGCCGGACCGCGAGCGCCGCGCGCGCGATGGCGGTGTGCGGATCGCCCGCGAGCCGGGCCGCCCGCGCGGCGACCAGCAGCAGCTCCGCCTTGCGCGTGGACTGGCCGCCGATCTCGTCGAGCACCCCGATCGCCGCGTCCGCCTCGGCGAGCGCCTCCAGGGCGAGCCCGGCGGCCATCAGCACCTCGCAGCGCCGGATGTCGAGCATGAAGGTCGGCGTACCGAGCTTGGCGTACCGCTCCTCGGCCTCGTCCAGCAGCCGCAGCGCCGCCGGGATGTCCCCGGACCGGTACGCGGCAAGGCCCCGGCTCTCCACGGCGTCCGCCTTGTCGTGCTCCTGGCCCGTGGTGTCCCACAGCACCTCGGCCGCCGTGAAGTCCGCGTCCGCCCGCTCCACCGCGCCGAGCGCCAGATGAACGGTGGCGCGCAGGGTCAGCGCCCGCGCCGTCCAGATCACGTCGTCCGCCTGCCGCAGCACCGGGATCGCCCGCCGGACGTCCTCCAGCGCCTCGCGGTGACGCCCGAGCACCCACCACACGTACGCCCGCCGGTAGAGCACCCGCGCGCGGGTGTGCCCGGTGCCGCGCTCGACGCCCCGCTCGAACGCGTCGAGCCCCTGCCGGGTACGGCCCGCGTGCACCAGCGCCACGCCGAGCGTGCCCAGCACGTCCGCCTCCCGGTCCGCCGACTCCGCGCGCGCCGCGAGATCGCGGGCCCGCCGCAGATGGTCCAGCGCGAGCCGCAGATCGCCGAAGTCCCGCTGCCAGATACCGATCACCTGATGGGCGACGGAGGCGTGCAGCGGCGAGGGATCGGCGCCGAGCACCTCTTCCGCCCCGGCCAGAGCCTCACCGGGCGCGGCGAACACCTTCGGCAGCAATTCGAGAACCGAGTCGCTTCCCGCTGTCACTTGACGGATGGTAGTGGTCCGACTTGCCGGCCACACAGGTTTGGCGCTGTATCAATCGACGGCTCCGAGGCTCTGACTGACGACTGTCGCCTCAGGGGGAGGACACGCCATGGCACCTCAGCGATTCCACGAGCAGTTCGACCAGATCCAACGCTCCATGCCCGACATCCCGTTGGCGATGGGGCCGGACGACTCCGCCGAGTTCCTCTACGAGAAGGGCGTCGTGCTGGCCAGGGACGGTGAGGAGGCCCGGGTCGTCGAGGACGCCGTGCGGGAGCACTTCACCGAGTTCACCGGCCTCACCGCCGACCGTGTGCGCCGGGCGAGCCCGGAGACCAACCGCTCCGGCATCACCCGGATCCAGGTCGGCGACCCCGGCCACGGCGACCGGCGCGGCGACCGGGCCGTCGCGGGCGCGCTCAGGGCCCTGCGCTCGGCGGAGGGCCGGGCCGGACGCCGCCTGGTCAGCCGTAACCATGTCGTGTCCATCGCCGTCAACGCCTGCCCGGGCGACGAGCCCGTACCGGCACCGCTCACCCAGCCGCCCAACCCGTCGGCGGCCGAAGGGCTGTACGACGCGGACACCGCCATCGGCGTCCTCGTCATCGACACCGGTCTGATGAAGGACTACCGCTCCTACCCGCTGCTCGCCCACACCGACGGCGACCTGCAGATCAAGGAGTGCGACGACAACGGGATACTCCAGCAGTACGTCGGACACGGCACGTTCATCGCCGGACTCGTCGCGGCCGTTTCGCCCAACACCGAGATCACCGTCCGCAACACCCTCAACGACGCCGGCGCGATCCTGGAGTCCGAGTTCGGCGACAAGCTCTTCGAGGCCGTCGACCGCGGTGGCTGGCCGGACCTCCTCAGCCTGTCCGCCGGCACCTCCAACGGCCGTACCGACGGACTGCTCGGACTCGACGCCTTCATGGAGGAACTGCGCGCCCAGCGCACCCTGTTGGTCGCCGCCGCCGGCAACAACGCCAGCGCCACGCCCTTCTGGCCCGCGGCCTACGCCGACCTCCCCGACTACGCCGACTCCGTGCTCTCGATCGGCGCGCTGCGCGGGGACGGCGAGTACGGCGCCTGCTTCAGCAACCACGGCGCCTGGGTGAAGGCCTACGCCCCCGGAGAGCGCCTCACCAGCTCGCTGACCGGCTTCGACGTGCCGGTTCCGTACGTGTACCAGCACTCCACGTACGACTCCTGCCGCTACGGCTTCGCCTATGTGTGCACCTGCCAGTCGCCGCGGCACACCGGCCTGTTGAGCGAGGAGCGGGCCGCGACCACCACCGGCAAGCCGGACCAGGTGATGTTCGAAGGGTTCGCGCACTGGAGCGGCACCTCGTTCGCCACTCCCGTGGTCGCCGGCATGGTCGCCGCGCACATGACCGCGCACAAGGAGACCGACCCCCGCGCCGCCCGCACCCAACTGCTCGCCGCGAACACCGAGTACGCCGAGGTGCGCGGGGCGCATGTGCCGGCGCTGCGCCCGCCCACCTGGCGCCCGGTCCCCGTCGTGCCGCTCACTCCTCCGGCATGAGGGTCAAAGCCGCCCCCTCCGCGGCGTACGATGACTTGCCGTACACGAGGGGTGGGGCCGTGGATCGTGCAGAGGTCGGCGCGCTCGTCCAGTCCGCCGTCGACGGTGAGGCGGCGGCCTGGAAGGCGCTGGTGGAAGGGCTGAGTCCGCTGGTGTGGTCGGTGGTGCGCTCCCACCGGCTCTCCGACGCCGACGCGCACGAGGTGTACCAGACCGTCTGGTTCCGCTTCGCCCAGCATCTGGGCCGTATCCGTGAGCCGGAGAAGGCCGGGTCGTGGCTCGCCAGCACCGCCCGGCACGAGAGCCTGAAGGTCCTGAAGAACCTGCGGCGGCTCACGCCGACCGACGATCCGCAACTGCTGGACCGGGTCAGCGAGGACCGTACGCCCGAGGAGTCGCTCCTGGACTCCGAGGAGGCGGCCGCGCAGAGCGAGCGCGTCCGGCGGCTGTGGCAGGAGTTCGAGGAACTCGGCGACCGCTGCCGTCAGTTGCTGCGCGTGCTGATGTCCACGCCGCCGCCCAGCTACCAGGAGGTGTCCGCCGCACTGGGCATCGCCGTGGGCAGCATCGGACCGCTGCGCCAGCGCTGTCTGCGCCGCCTTCGGGCCCGACTCGACGCACGGGGAGCGCTGTGAACGACGACGACATGAACGACGAGTTCGGGGAGTTCGACGAAGACGGCTTCGACGGCGCCCTGCTGGAGGAGGAACTCCGGCGGGCCGCCGCCATCCTGGACCCGGTACCGGCGGAACTGAGCCGCATCGCCGTCGACGCCTACGCGCTGCACGACCTCGACGCCCGGATCGCCGAGCTGACCTTCGACTCGGTGGTGGACGCCATTCCGGTGCGGGGAGCCACGGACGTGCCGCGGATGCTGACCTTCCGCGCGGGCGAGGTCACCGTCGACGTCGAGGTGACCGGTCAGGGCCTGATGGGGCAGGTACTGCCACCCCAGCCGGCCCGGATCGAAGTGCTCAGCGGCCCCCAGTCGGCGGCGCCCCTCACGGCGGACGCCATGGGCCGCTTCACCAGCGACGCCCCGCCCGCCGGCCCGTTCGCGCTACGGCTGCGGACCGGCGGGGAGGTGGTCGTCACGGAGTGGCTGCGCGCCTAGAAGTGTCCTGAAGATCTTGCTTGGGCCGCCCCGATCGCCCAGGTTCGCCCGCAAAAGTCGATTGGGGCAATCCGGTGCAAGTCGGGCGGGTTTTCAAGATTCTCAGTGGTCTCCTAGGGCCTGGTCACCAGGCGCAGGGCAGGGACTGCGGACCACGGATCATGGTCCTGCGGCGCCAGACGACCTCGTCGGGGGCCACCGCGAGCCGCAGTCCCGGCAGCCGGTCCAGCAGGGTGTCGAGCAGCAGCTCGGTCTGGAGGCGGGCGAGCACCGCGCCCGTGCAGTAGTGCGGGCCGTTGCCGAAGGCCAGGTGCGGATTGTCCGCGCGGTCCGGATCGATCCGGTCCGGATCGGCGAAGACCTCCGGGTCGCGGTTGGCGGCCAGGTAGGAGACGTACACCGGGTCCCCGGCCCGGATGCGCATACCGTGCAGGTCGACGTCCTCCAGGGCGATCCGGGCCAGGCCCACACTGCTGCGGTGCGGGATGAAGCGCAGCAGCTCGTCCAGGACGGCGCCCCGCTCCTCGGGCCGCGTCCGCATCCGCTCCATCAGCTCGGGGCGGGTGAGCAGCAGATACAGCATCTGCCCGCAGTTGTGGGTGACGGCCTCGCCGCCGATCTGCAGCGGTCCGGCGAGTCCGACGGCCTCGGTCTCGCTGATGTCACCGCGGTGCACGGCGGCCCCGAGCAGCGAGTACACGTCGTCGCCGGTGCTGTGGGCCCGGGCCCGGATGGTGTCGGTGATCCACCCGTACATGCCGTTCTTGGCGCGCTCGGCGGCCTCGGCGCCGCCGGAGGTGGAGATGATCTGCCGGGTCCAGGAGTGCACCCGGGCCCGGTCGGCGGCGGGCACGCCCATGACCTCGCTGACCACGGCGATGGGGAAGGGTTCCAGGACCCGCTCGATGAGATCGGCGGGCGGCCCCTCTCGTACGACACCCTCGACCAGCTCGTCCAGGATGCGCTGCGCGCGGGGGCGCAGGCGCTTCATCGCGCCGACGGTGAAGGCGCCGGCGACGGGCTTGCGCAGCCGGTTGTGGTCGGGCTGGTCGGCGAAGGCGAGCGAGCCGGGGCGGGGCTTGAAGTGCGGGGCCATCCGGGTCACCTGACGTGTGGTGACCTTCGCCCGGCCGAACCGGGGGTCGTTGGTGATCGCCTTCACGTCCTCGTACCGGGTCGCCAGCCACGCCCAGCCCTCGCCGTGCGGCAGCCGGATGCGGGTGAGCGGGCCCTCGCGCATGAGCTCGGCGAGAACAGGGTCGAAGTCCGTGCCGTCGAGGTCCAGCGCGGGCCAGTCCCGGACCGGGGGCGGGGCCTGCCCGGTGAGCGTGGTGGTCTCCTCAGTCATGCCCCCACCCTCACCGCTCCCCGCCCCGCTGTCGCCCGGGAGTGCTCCAGGCGGTGGTCACCCGGGCAGAGCGTCGACCAGCCGCGCGAGCGCCGACGCGAGCCGGGTGAGCCCCGGTCCGGCGGGCCCGCCGGGCTCGGTCATGTACGTGTCCCGCCGGATCTCCACCATCAGCGCACCGACCCGCGGATCGGTCCCGTGGAACTCCAGCGGCACATACGTCCCGCTGAAGGGGCTGTCGAGCCCGACGTCCCCCCACTCCGCGAAGGCCTCGCGCGCCGCGGCGAGCACCCCCGGCGGTGTGTGAAAGGAGTCGGTACCCAGGCAGACGGCCGGCCGGGGCCCGTCCCCGTGCAGCTCATAGGGCTGAGCCCGGCTCGGGTAGGAGTGCACATCGACGATGACGGCCCGCCCGGTGGCCGCGAGCCGTCCCGCGACGGCGTCGGTCATGGCCCGCGCGTAGGGCCGGAAGTACTGCGCGAGCAGCGGCTCGGGATCGCCGTCCCCCTCCCGCAGTACGTCCTTGTGCGTCGTCCGCGTGTATACGGCGCCCATGCCGACGGCGAGCATCTCCTCCCGCTCGTCGGGGAATCGCTCCGGGTCGACGACGAGCCGGGACAGCCCGTTGGCGAACACCCAGGGCCTGAGGGCACAGGCCGCGGCGGCCTCAGCGGCGATCCGGGCGGTGTGCGAGTCGGTGATGTGATCGAGCTCGCGGTCGAGCGCCACGTCGTCCAGCACGATGCCGGCCCGGACATCGTCGGGTATCTCCCGCGCGGAGTGCGGGACATGCAGGATCACGGGGGAGTGCTCGGCACCGGGTGTGAGGGCGAAGTTCATGGGTCGGTTCTACTGCCCCACCCGGCCGTCCACGCACTCGCGCAGGAGGTCGGCGTGGCCGCAGTGCCGGGCGTACTCCGTGCCGGCGGCGGCGCTGTCGAGCGGCAGCCGGGCCAGCTCGCGTCCGTCCCGGGCGTCCAGGACGACCCAGCACTCCTGCCAGGCTCCCTCTTCCGGCTCCAGCACGACATGCGCCCATACGAGCCGGCCGTCGTCGGAGACCCGGCACGACCCGTGTGCGAGGCCGCGGCACACCTCCTGCTCGTCCCCGCTGTGCGGATGTCCGGTCTCGGGCCCCCAGCAGCCGTGCCGGTACTCCCACAGCGTCCTCCCGCCGACGCCCACCGCCCGCACGGCACGTTGCCCCGAGAACACCGCGAACTCCCCACCGGGGCTCACGGAATGAACGCCGCGGTCCCAGCCGGGCCAGGGCAGCGGAAAGGCGGCGGCCGGTGCCAACTCCCCGTCGAAGACCTCGTACAGGTCGTAGACCTCCAGCTCGTGCCCGTGGGGCAGCAGCGCGCGCGGGGCCCTGCCCTCGCGGCTGTCCAGGGCGAAGCCGTTGACCAGTGCTCTCCCGCCCGGAAGTCTCACCGAGGCGCGCAGGTGTGCGGTGATCGCCATGGCTCCGAAAGTAGCGGACGGCACTGACAACGCGGCCGGGAGCGCCGACCCGGCCCCTTGAGGACGGAAACAGGCCCAATTCGTCTCTATGGTCGGCGTAGACACCCGAGTTCACCGGGAGGACGAGGAAGACCGAGCAGACCAGCGCCGCGCCCGAGGGCTACACCACCGTCGCCCCTTGGGTCGTCACCGACGACACGGGGGCCTTTCTCGACTTCGTCAGACAGGTGTTCGGGGGTGAGGAGCTCGCTCGGGTGGCCACCGAGGACGGACTGATCGGGCACGGTGAGATCCGCGCCGGCGACACCGTCGTACTCGCCTTCGACCGACGCGCCGACTGGCCCCGCATGCCGAGCCTGCTGCGCGTGTTCGTCGCCGACGCCGACGAGACGTTCTCGCGGGCCGTCGCGGCCGGCGGGCAGATCGTCACCGACCTGGGGGACAACGCCTTCGGACAGCGCGGAGGACGGATCAAGGACCCCTTCGGCGCAACGATCGTCTGGACATGCTGGACAAGGTCCCCTCCTACGCGAGCCGTACGGGTGTCTCCCGGGGCCGCGGCCCGATCGTAAGCATGATCGACGGCCGCGCAGGGCTGAACGAGATCGTCCGGTACACGGCGCACACGCGGACATGCCGAAGGGCCGGCACCCTCGTGGTGCCGGCCCTTCGGTCAGTCACTGCGAGCGTCAGCTCAGGGACGCCAGCGCCTCGTTCCACGTCGCCGACGGGCGCATGACCGCCGCCGCCTTCGCCGGGTCCGGCTGGTAGTAGCCGCCGATCTCGGCCGGGGAACCCTGCACCGCGTTCAGCTCCTCGACGATCTTCTGCTCGTTCGTCGAGAGCGTCTCGGCGAGCGGGGCGAAGGCCTTGGCCAGCTCCGCGTCGTCGGTCTGCTGGGCGAGCTCCTGCGCCCAGTACAGGGACAGGTAGAAGTGGCTGCCGCGGTTGTCGATGCCGCCGACGCGACGGGTCGGCGACTTGTCCTCGTTGAGGAAGGTCGCCGTGGCGCGGTCGAGGGTGTCGGCGAGGACCTGGGCGCGGGCGTTGCCCGTGGTCTTCGCCAGCTGCTCGAAGGAGGGGACCAGCGCGAAGAACTCACCCAGCGAGTCCCAGCGCAGGTAATTCTCCTTGACCAGCTGCTGGACGTGCTTGGGCGCGCTGCCGCCGGCGCCCGTCTCGAACAGACCGCCGCCCGCCATCAGGGGGACCACCGACAGCATCTTGGCGCTGGTGCCCAGCTCCAGGATGGGGAAGAGGTCGGTCAGGTAGTCGCGCAGGACGTTGCCCGTCACCGAGATGGTGTTCTCGCCGCGGCGGATGCGCTCCACCGACAGCTTGGTGGCCTCGACCGGAGCCAGGATGCGGATGTCCAGGCCCTCGGTGTCGTGCTCCGGCAGGTACTGCTTGACCTTGGCGATCAGGTTGGCGTCGTGCGCGCGGGTCTCGTCCAGCCAGAAGACGGCCGGGTCGCCGGTGGCGCGGGCACGGGTGACGGCCAGCTTCACCCAGTCCTTGATCGGCGCGTCCTTGGTCTGGCAGGCGCGGAAGATGTCGCCCGCGGAGACCGCCTGCTCGATGACGGCGTTGCCGTTCTGGTCGACAAGACGGACCGTGCCGGTGACCGGGATCTCGAAGGTCTTGTCGTGGGAGCCGTACTCCTCGGCCTTCTGCGCCATGAGGCCGACGTTCGGGACCGAGCCCATGGTCGACGGGTCGTAGGCGCCGTTGGCGCGGCAGTCGTCGATCACGGCCTGGTAGACACCGGAGTACGACGAGTCGGGCAGCACCGCGAGGGTGTCCGCCTCCTGGCCGTCCGGGCCCCACATGTGGCCGGAGGTGCGGATCATGGCCGGCATGGAGGCGTCGACGATGACGTCGGAGGGCACGTGCAGGTTGGTGATGCCCTTGTCGGAGTCGACCATGGCCAGCGCCGGGCCCTCGGCGAGCTCGGCGTCGAAGGAGGCCTTGATCTCGGCGCCCTCGGGCAGGCCCTCCAGGCCCTTGTAGATACCGCCCAGACCGTCGTTCGGGGTCAGGCCGGCGGCGGCGAGCTGCTCGCCGTAGCGGGCGAACGTCTTCGGGAAGAAGGCGCGTACGACATGGCCGAAGATGATCGGGTCGGAGACCTTCATCATCGTGGCCTTCAGGTGCACGGAGAACAGCACGCCCTCGGCCTTGGCCTTGGCGACCTGCGCGGTCAGGAACTCGCGCAGCGCGGCGACGCGCATCACGGAGGCGTCGACGACCTCGCCCGCGAGGACCGGCACCGACTCGCGCAGCACGGTGGTGGAGCCGTCGTCGCCCTTGAGCTCGATCCGCAGCGAGCCGGCCTCGGAGATCACGGCCGACTTCTCGGTGGAGCGGAAGTCGTCCACGCCCATGGTCGCCACGTTCGTCTTGGAGTCGGAGCTCCAGGCGCCCATGCGGTGCGGGTGGGTCTTGGCGTAGTTCTTGACCGAGGCGGGGGCGCGGCGGTCGGAGTTGCCCTCACGCAGGACCGGGTTGACCGCGGAGCCCTTGATCTTGTCGTAGCGGGCCTGGATCTCCCGCTCCTCGTCGGTCTTCGGGTCGTCCGGGTAGTTCGGCAGCGCGTAGCCCTGGCCCTGCAGCTCGGCGACGGCGGCCTTGAGCTGCGGGATCGACGCCGAGATGTTCGGCAGCTTGATGATGTTGGCCTCGGGCGTCTTCGCGAGCTCACCGAGCTCGGCGAGGGCGTCCGGGATGCGCTGGTCCTCGGCCAGGTACTCCGGGAACACCGCGATGATGCGGCCGGCCAGCGAGATGTCCCGCGTCTGGACGGCGACACCCGCCTGCGAGGCGTACGCCTGGACCACCGGCAGGAAGGAATACGTCGCCAGGGCCGGGGCCTCGTCAGTGTGCGTATAGATGATGGTCGAGTCAGTCACCGGGTGCTCCGCTCCACGTCTGCAACATTGCTCGACATCAAGATATCTCGTGACCGCCCCCGACTCGACAGGGGTCCGCACACGGGCGGGAGAGGCGGGACACAAGTTCCGGCCGGAAGTGCAACCTCCACTGCCGTTCCTGCGGTCATCCAGGTGGATCACTCATCCGAGGCGTTGGCCGGACCTGACCAGCCGGCCGCCCGAGCGAAAGCAGACCATGAGATATCGCACCAGAGTGACAGCCCCGGCCGCCCTCATAGGCACGGCTGCGGCCCTGACCCTGGCACCTTCGGCCCACGCCGCTGGGGGGAAGAGCGGCACCCCGGGCCCCGAGACCCTCGGTGACCCCGTCTACCCGGCCCTCGGGAACGACGGCTACCGCGTCTCGGCGTACCACCTCGACCTCGCCTACGACGCGACCACTCGGCTCGTCGACGCCACCGCCACCCTGCGCATCCGCACCACCCAGGCCCTGACCCGCTTCTCGCTGGACGCCCTCGGCCTGGACATCCGCGCCGTCCGGGTCGGCGGGCGGGCCGCGACCTTCGAGCAGGCCGGCGAGAAGCTGCGGATCACACCGGCCGCCACCCTGCCGGACAAGGCCAGGACCACGGTCTGCGTGGAGTACTCCGCCGACCCGCGCCGGGGCCTCCCGCACACCGGCTGGGTCCCCACCCCGGACGGGTTCGCCGTGGCCTGCCAGCCGGACTCCGCGCACACCGTGTTCCCCTGCAACGACCACCCGGTCGACAAGGCCGACTTCACCTTCCGGCTCACCGTCCCGGCGGGGCTGCGCGGTGTCGCGAGCGGACAGCTCGTGCGCATCGAGAACCTCGACGGCGGCCGGACCGCGTACACCTACCGCTCCCGCTCCCCGATCGCCACGGAGATCGTGCAGATCACCGTCGGCGACTACGTCATCAAGGAACGGCAGGGTCCGCACGGACTGCCGCTCAGGGATGTCGTACCGACCGCGCGGGCCGCCGCGCTGGAGCCGGCGCTCGCGCTCACCCCGGCCCTGGTCGAGTGGGTCGAGCGGCGCCTCGGGGCCTACCCGTTCGAGACGTACGGCCTGCTGCCGTGCAACTCCGATCTCGCGGAGCCCTTCGGCTTCACCGGCCTGGAGACCCAGACGCTCACCATCTACCGGCCGAAGTACCTCCTCCAGGAGGAGCAGAAGATCGGCTCGCACATGGTGCACGAGGTGGTCCACTCCTACTTCGGCAACAGCGTCAGCCCCGCCACCTGGGCCGACCTCTGGCTGAACGAGGGCCATGCCGACTTCTACGGGCTGCTGTACCGCTACGAGCGCGGCTGGCCCGACTCGCTCGGCATGACCACCATGGAAGCGCGGATGAAGGACACCTACGCCAAGGGCGACCAGTGGCGCAGTACGTCAGGGCCGGTGGCCGCGCCGAACGCCGTCAACCTCTTCGACTCCCAGCGCTATCTGGGCGGCGTCCTCGTCCTGTACGCCCTGCGGCAGGCCGTCGGCGAGGACGCCTTCAACGCGCTGGAGCGCGCCTTCCTGGAGCGGTACCGGGACTCGTCGGCGTCGACCGGGGACTACATGGCCGTCGCCTCCGAGGTGTCCGGGCAGGACCTGTCTGGCTTCCTGCGGGACTGGCTCTACGGCACCAGGACCCCGCGGATGCCCGGCCACCCGGACTGGACGGTCAACCCGGTGACGTCGTCGCCGAAGGCCAGTCCTCGCAGGCGGGACCGCCACCACGACAACTCGGCGACCCTGTAGGACGTCAGTCGAGCCGGGCGGAGGGGAGTTCGCCCGGCTCGTTCTCCGGGCCGCGCTGCTGCGGGATCGCCACGGAGCCCTGCTGGAGCGCCACCGTCCGCGCGGGCGCCGGGATGCGGATGCCCTCGCGGCGGTAGCGCTTGTGCAGGCGCTTGATGAACTCGTGCTTGATCCGGTACTGGTCGCTGAACTCGCCGACGCCCAGGATGACCGTGAAGCCGATCCGGGAGTCGCCGAAGGTGTGGAAGCGGATGATCGGCTCGTGGTCCGGGAGGGCGCCCTCGACCTCGGTCATCACCTCGGCGATGACCTCGTTGGTCACCCGTTCGACATGCCCCAGGTCGCTGTCGTAGGCGACGCCGACCTGGAGCAGGATCGTCAGCTCCTGCTCGGGGCGCATGAAGTTGGTCATGTTCGTCTTCGCGAGCTCCCCGTTGGGGATCACGACCAGGTTGTTGGAGAGGTTGCGGACGGTCGTCTGGCGCCAGTTGATGTCCTCGACGTAGCCCTCCTCGCCGCTGCTCAGCCGGATGTAGTCACCGGGCTGGACGGTCTTGGAGGCGAGGATGTGGATGCCCGCGAAGAGGTTGGCGAGCGTGTCCTGCAGGGCGAGCGCGACCGCGAGACCGCCGACGCCCAGGGCGGTGAGCAGGGGCGCTATGGAGATGCCCAGGGTCTGGAGCACGACGAGGAAGCCGATGGCCAGGACCAGGATCCGGGTGATGTTGACGAAGATCGTGGCCGAGCCGGCGACACCCGGCCGGGACTGGGTGACCGTCCGCATCACCCCGGCGATCCCGCGGGCCGCCGCCAGCGTCACGACGAAGATCAGCAGCACGGTCAGGATCTGATTGACGTTGTGCTGGACCGTCTTCGTCAGCGGCAGCGCTGCGCCCGCGGAGGCCGCACCGCCGAGGAACGCCGCCCACGGCACCACGGTCCGCAGCACGTCCACGATCAGATCGTCCCCGCTCCAGCGGGTCCGGTCGGCATGCTTGCCCAGCCACCGCAGCAGCATCCGCAGCAAGAACGCCGCCAGCAGACCCGCGGCCACGGCGATTCCGGCGATGAGCAGATCGTCCATGGTGAGATCCCGCTTCACCGGTCACCTCCGGGGCACGAAGCGGCGGCGAAATACTCCGCCGACGACCGGATGTGAAGTTTCGTCACGTTGTCACCTGCTCGAATTCCGGGCTGCACAGTCGCACGCCGAACGGGCGCGACGGCTCATCCTGCCGTATGCCGCACAGCAGTTCGTACCAGGTGCGGGGTCTTCGGCCGCCCGCGCCGGGAGGCGGGTGCTGAATCTGGCGGAGCGCGGACGGGGGACGGCCGTGCGCCCGCGTGCGTCCTGGTCCTACAGGTCTCCGAAGGCCCCGTGCCGCCCCGCCCCCGCAGCGAACCGCCCCGCCCCCTCCAGGCTCTCCGCCAACACCCCCACCCCGTGCCGGAGTTCCGCCCGCAACGCGGCCGTCTCGTCCAGGCCCTCCTGGTCGAGGACGGACGCCCGGTCCGCGCGCAAGCAGGACTGCGGGAAGCGCGCGATCCCGGCGGCCAGGGCCTCCGCCTCCGCGCGGGCCATGCCCGTGGGGACCACCCGATTGACCAACCCCATCTCGTACGCCTCCTGCGCCGCCACCGGCCGTCCCGTAAGGATCATGTCCAGCGCCCGGCTCGTGCCGATCAGGCGGGGCAGCCGTACCGTGCCGCCGTCGATCAGCGGGACGCCCCAGCGGCGGCAGAACACGCCGAAGACGGCGTCCTCCTCGGCGACCCGCAGATCGCACCAGAGCGCCAGTTCCAGGCCCCCGGCCACGGCGTGCCCGGCGACCGCCGCGATCACCGGCTTGGACAGCCGCATCCGGGTCGGGCCCATCGGGCCGTCGCCGTCCTCGGTGACCCGGTTGCTCCGCTCGGTGCCGGGCGCCTTCAGGTCCGCGCCCGCGCAGAACGTCCCGCCCTCACCCCACAGCACCGCCACCCGCGCCTCCTCGTCCGCCTCGAACTGCCGGAAGGCGCCGGCCAGTTCGGCGGCGGTCGGGCCGTCGACTGCGTTGCGGGCATCGGGGCGGGACAGGACGACCGTGGTGACGGGTCCCTGGCGTTCGACGCGGACGGGCATGGTGGAATCCCCTTCGGCGGGCGACAACCAGGGGAGTGTTCCATGGCGGTACGGGGTACGGACGCGTCGGTCGCGGTGGTGACCGGTGGCAACCGCGGCATCGGGCTCGAAGTCGTCCGGCAGCTCGCGGAGCGCGGATACCGGGTCGTCCTCGGGGCGCGGGACGAGGACAAGGGGCGGGCCGCTGCCGCGTGGGCCGATCCCGGCGGGGAGCGGGTGAGCGCCGTGCGGCTCGATGTCTCCGACGACGCGAGCGTCACGGCCATGGCCGCCCGGGTGACCGAGCATCTCGGGCGTACCGATGTCGTCGTCAACAACGCCGCGATCCTCTACGACACGTGGGCACGGGCCCGCTCCGCCGACCTCGACGAGGTCCGGCGGGCCCTGGACACCAATCTGTTCGGCGCCTGGCGGGTCACCCAGGCCCTGCTCCCGCTGCTGGAGCGCAGCCCGCATCCCCGGGTGGTCAACGTCAGCAGCGAGGAGGGCTCACTGGCCGGGATGCGTGGGGGCACCCCCGCGTACAGCGTCTCCAAGGCCGCGCTGAACGCCCTCACCCGGCTGCTCGCCGGTGAACTCGGGCCTCGGCGGGTGCTGGTGAACGCCGTCTGCCCCGGCTGGACCGACACCGACATGGGCCGCGGCGGGCGTCCGGTGTCCGAGGGCGCCGCCGGTGTCGTATGGGCGGCCACGCTGCCGGACGACGGACCGACCGGCGGCTTCTTCCGGGACGGCAAGCCGATTCCCTGGTGAGCGTCGGGTGCCTCACATGTCGGGGGCTCTCAGCCGTCGGCGCGCCTCAGATCACCTTCCAGCGCACCAGCACCCCCAGTGTCAGCGCCCCCGGCAGAATCGGCAGCCACACCGTGATGATCCGGTACGCCAGCACCACCGCCGTCGCCACGGCCGCCGACCCGCCCGCCGCCACCAGCGCCACGATCAGCGCCGCCTCGACGGAGCCGAGACCACCCGGGGTGGGGATCAGCGCGACCGCGACCGTGGCGGCGAGATAGGCGACCGCCATGTGCAGGGGCGGCACGTCGAGGCCGAGTGCCTCGCCCACCGCGACCAGCCCGGCCGCCTGGAGAGCCGGGAACGCGAAGGCCCCGCCCCACAGCGCCAGCGCCCGGGACGCGCGCGTGTGCACCGAGCGGGCCTCGCCGAGCGCGGTGCGCAGGAAGGAGAGCACGGCGGTGCGCACCCGGCGGATCAGCGCCAGGATGCCCGCCGTCACCAGTACGGCAGCCGCCACGCCCAGCAGCAGGGGGACCACCGCCCCCTCCGGCAGCAGGCTGCTGAGCCGCAGCGCGTCGGGGAACGCCAGGAGCAGCGCCGCCAGCAGGGCGACCCGGCCTATGGACTCGGCGAGGAGGTAGAGCGCGATGGCCGCCGAGGAGCGGGCCAGCGGCAGCCCGCACACCGTCATGAACCGCAGGTTGACCGCGCTCGCGCCGAGCCCCGTGGGCAGCAGATGGTTGGCGGCGCCCGCCGCGAACTGCGTGGCGAGCAGCCGGGCCGAGGGCAGCCGCTCGACCACGGCACCCTGCCGGCAGCAGGCCGCGGCCACCCAGGTCAGACAAGTGGCGCCGGCCGCCGCCAGCAGCCAGGGCCACTCGGCGGTGCCCAGATGCGTGAAGCCCTCGGCGAGCACGGCGCGGTGCTGCATCGCCACCACCGCGACCAGCACGAGCGGAAGCAGACACAGGATCTGCCGGACGGGGACGCGACGGGGGAGTCGTCCCTTGGGCGAGTCGGGGAGTTGTACGGCTGTCACACTCGGAGAGGTTTTCCGCGCCGCGCCAACGGCGGGTTGCGGAATCGGGGCTTCCGGCTTACGTCCGGTCATCGGGACCCTCGGCCCGGTCGGCGTCTTGACCTCAACGAAGCTTGAGGTTCTACGTTCTCTCCCATGAGCATGGAGACCACAGCGTGGACACAGCTGCACACCGTCATGAACGCCGAGCAGGAGCGCCGCCCGTTCGCCCGCGACACGCTGCGCCGCATCGGCGCCTTCGCCCGCCCCCACCGCAGACGCATCGCGCGGTTCGTGGTGCTCGGCGTGGTCACCGCGCTGCTCGCCGTGGCGACTCCGGTCCTCGCCGGCGGGGTCGTCAACGCGATCGTGGCGGGCGACGACGAGGGCAGAGTCGTACGGCTCGCCCTGCTGATCGCCTTCATCGCGGTCGTGGAGGCGGCGCTCGGCATCCTCGCCCGGCGGCTGTCGGCGACGCTCGGGGAGGGACTCATCCTCGATCTGCGGACGGCCGTGTTCGATCATGTGCAGCGCATGCCGGTCGCGTTCTTCACACGTACCCGTACGGGAGCGCTCGTCTCCCGTCTCAACAACGACGTCATCGGCGCCCAGCGGGCCTTCAGCAACACCCTCTCCGGAGTGGTGAGCAACCTCGTCACGCTGCTGCTCACCCTCGTCGTCATGCTCACCCTGTCCTGGCAGATCACCCTGCTCGCGCTGGTGCTGCTCCCGGTGTTCGTGATCCCGGCCCGCCGCATGGGCCGCAGGATGGCCCGGATGCAGCGGGAGGCGGCCACCCTCAACGCGGCGATGGGCACCCGGATGACCGAGCGGTTCTCCGCCCCCGGCGCCACCCTCGTCAAGCTCTTCGGCCGCCCCGAGCAGGAGTCCGAGGAGTTCGCGGCCCGGGCCCGCCGCGTCGCCGACATCGGGATCCGCACCGCCACCGCCCAGTCGGCGTTCATCACCGCCCTGACCCTGGTCTCCGCCCTCGCGCTCGCCCTGGTCTACGGCCTCGGCGGCTGGTTCGCCCTGCGCGGCAGCCTCGACCCCGGCGCCGTCGTCGCGCTGGCCCTGCTCCTGACCCGGCTGTACGCCCCGCTGACCGCCCTCGCCGGAGCGCGTGTCGAGGTGATGAGCGCCCTCGTCAGCTTCGAGCGCGTCTTCGAGGTGCTCGACCTCGAACCCCTCATCCAGGACAGGCCCGACGCCAAGGACATCCCCGAGGGGCCGGTCTCCGTGGAATTCACCGACGTCCGCTTCGGCTACCCGTCCGCCGACAAGGTCTCCCTCGCCTCCCTGGAGGAGGTCGCCTCCCTGGACACCCGCAGCGGCTCCGAGGTCCTGCGCGGCCTCTCCTTCCGTGCCGAGCCGGGACAGACGGTCGCGCTCGTCGGCTCCTCCGGCGCGGGCAAGTCGACGATCGCGAGCCTGCTGCCGCGGCTGTACGACGTCGACGGCGGCGCCGTACGTCTCGGCGGCGTCGACGTCCGCGAGGTGAGCGCCCGTTCCCTGCGCGCGACCCTCGGCATGGTCACCCAGGACGGCCATCTGTTCCACGACACGGTCCGTGCCAACCTGCTGCTGGCCCGCCCCGCCGCGAGCGACGGGGAACTGTGGGACGCCCTGCGCCGCGCCCGCCTCGACCACCTCGTGCACGCCCTGCCCGACGGCCTGGACACGGTGGTCGGTGAGCGTGGCTACCGCCTCTCCGGCGGCGAGCGCCAGCGGATGACCATCGCCCGGCTGCTGCTGGCCCGGCAGCGCGTCGTCATACTCGACGAGGCCACCGCCCACCTCGACAACACCTCCGAGGCCGCCGTCCAGGAGGCCCTCGCCGAGGCCCTGGAGGGCAGGACCGCGATCGTCATCGCACACCGCCTGTCGACGGTACGGGCGGCCGACCAGATCCTGGTGGTCGAGGACGGCCGGATCGTGGAACGCGGCACCCACGACGAACTGCTGGCGGCGGAAGGCCGTTACGCCGAGCTGTACCGGACGCAGTTCGAGGAGCGGTCCGGCGCGGCGACGGAGATCGAGGCGGCGGCGTAGACACACGGGACGGCAGCGGAGCGCTGCATTCGGCCAAGAACGGCCAACTCGCCACTCGGGAACACACAAAGACCGACAGCATCGTTGCTTCCCTTGGGTTCTCATCCTAGGGTTCGTTCGGTTTGCCAACAGCACCGAACAAGATCTGACGCTCCCTCACGCATTGCAGAGCCGCACTGTCGTCCCGAGGAAGGCCACGGTCATGCCGCACTCTCCCGAGTCTCCCGCCGGCCACCCGATCCGTCCCCTGTCCGTGAGTCGCCGCCGTCTGCTGGAGGGCGGAGCCGCCGTCCTCGGCGCGCTGGCCCTGTCCGGCCTGCCCGCCCCGGCGCGAGCGGCCGACGGAGCCGGGGCGGCTGCCGACTCCCCGGAGTGGAACGGCAACATCAGCCTCTTCGAGGTGGGCGCCGAACCGCCCCACACCACGCTCATGCCGTACGCGGACGTCAAGCAGGCCCTCACCGCCGACCGCACCAAGTCGCCGTACCGCCTGAGCCTGGACGGCACCTGGAAGTTCGCCTACGCCGACCGCCCCGACGACCGGGACACCGACTTCCACCGCGCCGACGTCGACGACAGCGACTGGGACACCATCCCGGTCCCCTCGGTGTGGCAGACGCACGGCTACGACCGCCCGATCTACGTCAACATCACCTACCCCTACTGGGGCCCCAACGGTCTGGGCGAGGAACCGCAACCGCCCGCCGCGCCGACCCGCTACAACCCGGTCGGCCAGTACAGAAGAACCTTCACCGTCCCCCGCGACTGGGCGGGACGGCGCACGTTCCTGCACTTCGAGGGTGTGAAGTCCGCCCACTACGTGTGGATCAACGGCGAACTCGTCGGCTACCGCGAGGACTCCTACACCCCGGCCGAGTACGACATCACCAAGTTCCTGAAGCCCGGCAGCAACCAGATCGCGGTCGAGGTCTACCGCTACTCCGACGGTGACTGGCTGGAGGACCAGGACATGATCCGGCTGAGCGGCATCTTCCGCTCGGTCTATGTGTACTCCACGCCGGCCGTGCACCTGCGCGACTTCAAGCTGGACACCCCGCTGAGCGGTGACTACAAGTCCGCCCAGCTGTCGGTGACGGCGAGCGTGCGCGCTTACGAGAGCGGCGCCTCCGGCTCGTACACCGTCGAGACCCAGCTGTACGACTCCGGCGCAAACGCCGTCTGGTCCCGGCCCCTTCAGCAGACCGCCGCCGTCGGACCGGCCGGCGAGGACACGACCGTACGGGCGACCAAGTCCGTGCCCGCGCCCAAGCTGTGGTCGGCCGAGCACCCGTACCTGTACACCGCCGTGCTGCGCCTGCGCGACCCGGCCGGCAAGGTGATCGAGACCCTGTCCCACCGGGTCGGGCTGCGCGAGTTCGCGCTGAAGGACGGACTGATGCGCATCAACGGGCAACCGGTGTCCCTGCGCGGCACCAACCGCCACGAGATGCATCCCGACCGCGGCACCGCGCTCACCCGCGCCGACATGGTTCAGGACATCGGGATCATCAAGCGGCTGAACATGAACACGGTCCGCACCTCGCACTACCCGAACAACACGGTGTGGTACGAACTCGCCGACGAGTACGGCCTCTACCTGGTCGACGAGACGAACCTCGAAACCCATGGCATCCGCGGCCAGTACCCTGGCGACCACGCCGACTGGACCAAGGCCTGCGTGGCCCGCGCCCGCAACATGGTCCACCGCGACAAGAACCACGCCTCGGTCGTCATCTGGTCCCTCGGCAACGAGGCCGGCACCGGCACCGCGTTCAACGCCATGTACGACTGGATCAAGTCGTACGACACCACCCGCGTCGTCCAGTACGAGGGCGACGACCGGCCCGGCGTCAGCGACATCCGCTCCGAGATGTACGACAGCCCCGCCCGTGTCGAGGACCGCGCGAAGGACACGGCGGACACCCGGCCGTACGTCATGATCGAGTACTCCCACGCGATGGGGAACTCCAACGGCAACTTCAAGAAGTACTGGGACCTCGTCCGCCGCTACGACGTCCTGCAGGGCGGCTGGATCTGGGACTTCGTCGACCAGTCCCTCAGCTGGCCGACACCGACCCGCAAGCTGCTGACCGAGACCGGCCCCGCCGCCCTGCGCGGCGAGATCCTCGCCCCCTCCGGCACCTTCGACCGCGCCAAAGGCGTCTACGGCGGCACCGTCTTCGCCCGCGACCCGCGCCTGGATCTCACCGGCTCGCTGACCCTGGAGGCCTGGGTCACCCCGCATGTGACCGGCTACCACCAGCCGATCATCGCCAAGGGTGACACCCAGTACGCGCTGAAGCAGACCACCAGGAACCTGGAGTTCTTCATCCACGGCGGCGGTCAGTGGATCACCGCCACCTGGCCCCTGCCGGCGGCCGGCTGGACCGGCACCGAGCACCACATCGCGGGCGTCTTCGACGCGGACGCGGGCACGCTCACCCTCTACGTCGACGGCGAGGCCAAGGCGACCCGCACCACCACCCGCAGGCCCGGCAGCAACACCGCGCCGCTCTGCCTCGCCACCGACGTCGACAACTCGACCCGCGAGTTCAGCGGCACGATCCGGCGCGCCCGCGTCTACGCCCGCCCCCTGAGCGCCGCCGAACTCGCCTCCGGCAGCCGGGGACCGGGCGAGGAGGGCGTGCGTTTCTGGTTCGACGCCGCCACCGCCGGCTTCACCGAGAAACAGCCGAAGGACAAGACCTTCTTCGCCTACGGCGGTGACTGGGGCGACAACCCCAACGACGGGAACTTCGTCGCGAACGGCATCGTCACCGCCGACCGCGGACACACCGGCAAGGCCGCCGAGATCAAGCATGTCTACCAGGCGATCCACGCGGCCCTCGGCGAGGGCGGCGCGATCACCCTCACCAATGAGTACCTGTTCACCAACCTCCGTGAATTCGACGGCGGTTGGACCCTGCGAGCGGACGGCAAGGCGGTCCGGCAGGGCAAGCTCAGCCGGGCCCAGCTCGATGTCCCTTCCCTGTCGAGCAAGGACATCACCGTGCCGGTGGAGCTGTCGGGGGAGGCCGAGTACTTCCTTGAACTCTCCTTCACCACCAAGGAGTCCACGAAGTGGGCCAAGGCGGGCTTCGAGGTGGCCCGGCAGCAACTCGCCCTGGGCTCCGGCAGTCCGGCCGTGACCCCGGTGCGGCTGGACAGCGTGCCTGCGCTCGCGTACGTCGACGGCGAGGAGTCCGTCACCGTCACGGGCAAGAACTTCTCCGTCACCGTCGACAAGAAGAGCGGCGTCATCACGTCGTACGAGGCCGCGGGCGCCCGGCTCATCAGCTCCGGGCCCGCGCCGAACTTCTGGCGCGCGCCGACCGACAACGACAGGGGTAACGGCCAGCACACCCGCAACCAGACCTGGCGGGACGCCGGCACGAACCGCGAGGTGACCGACGTCAGCGTCCGCCCCCTGCGCGACCGGGCCGTCGAGATCAAGGTCAGCGGCACCCTGCCGACGACCACGGAGTCGACGTACACCACCACCTACACCGTCTTCGGCAACGGCGAGATCAAGGTCGACAACACCCTCCACCCGGGGGCGAGTTCACTGCCGTACATCCCCGAGGTCGGCACGCTTCTCTTCCTCCCCGGCCGCCTGGACCGGCTGCACTACTACGGCCGCGGGCCCGAGGAGAACCACTGGGACCGCAACAACGGCACCGACGTCGGCCTGTACTCCGGCACCGTCGCCGAGCAGTGGACCCCGTACATCCGCCCGCAGGAGAACGGCAACAAGACCGACGTCCGCTGGGCCGCCCTCACCGACCGCTCCGGCGCCGGACTGCTGGTCAGCGGCGAGCCGCTGCTGGAGATCAACGCCTCGCACTTCACCCCGGAGGACCTGTCGGCGGGCGCGCGCCACGACTACCAGCTCACCCCGCGAGAGGAGGTCGTCCTGCGGGTGAACCACCGCCAGATGGGCGTGGGCGGTGACAACAGCTGGGGCGCGCACACCCACGACGAGTACAAGCTGTTCGCCGACCGGGACTACGCCTACACCTACCGGCTGCGCCCTCTGACCGACCTCGCCGAGGCGACCCGGGCCTCGCGGCGGCCCACGTCGACGGAGTGAATTCAGACGCGGCGGCCGGGTGCGGCCGTACGACCGACCGCCGCGGCCAGTTTGCGCAACCGGCGCCAGTCCAGGCTTGGTTCGCGTCCGGCGCGCCCCGGCCGCTTGCGCGGTACGCGGACACTCAGCGCGCCGGGCGCGACTCGGCAGCGGACCGGCGAAGGGAGCACCAGCGCCTCGCCGTCGAGGCCGACCTCGACCTCCGCCCGGTCGGACTCGACGACGACCTCGGGGGCGGTGTGGACGGTGAGCGCGGCCGGGGCGGGGTCGAGGATCAGCGCGGCGGCCTCGGCCGCGCTCTCCACCCGTATCCCGAGGACGCCGAGCACGCCCGTGTCGAGCCGGTCGCGGCGGCCGAAGCCGAAGGGATCGCCGGTCCGATACGGGTTGTTGCTCACCAGCACCGCCTGCGGGGCATCCAGGGCGACCTCTCCCGCGCGGGCGGTGAGCCGCGGCCCCTGCCGGCCGGTGAGCAGGTCGGGCAGCAGCTCCAGACTGGTGCCGAGCTTGTCGTCGCGGTACGAGGGGCTCTGCACGATCGCCGCGTACGCGCCGAAGGAGGCGTTGTTCACGAACGGCCGGTCACCGGCGAAGCCGAGGTCCACGCGGAGTTCGACGCCGTCGGTCAGCGCGTCGAGGCAGGCGGCGGGGTCGTCGCGGTCCAGGCCCAGGTCCAGCGCGAAGTGGTTGCGGGTACCGGCGCTGATGACCAGGAACGGGAGGCCGTGCTCGGCGGCGACGGCCGCGACCAGCGCCTGGGTGCCGTCGCCGCCCGCGGCCCCGAGCAGATCGGCACCGTCCGCGACGGCGGCCCGGGCCAGCGCGGTGACATCCTGCGGCCGCTCGGGATCGAGTACGACGACCCGGGCGCCGAGCTGTTCGGCCCGCTCCCGCAGGCCGTAGCGGACGACCTTCCCGCCGCCGGAGCGCGGGTTCATGATCAGGAACGGTCGCTTCGGCGGCGGGCACCGGCGCTCCTTCACCCGGTTCGACCCGGTGCCGCGCAGCGCGTACCGGCCGCACCAGACGGCGAGACCCCCCAGAGCCAGCGTCAGCGGCAGCGCCCAGAAGACGGTGGCGGCGAACAGGGCGACGAGGCACGCGGGCACGACCAGGGCCACCAGCGCCGCCACCCATCTGAGCGGCCCGCGCAGACTCACCGTCCACCACACCGCGGCCGCGGTCACGACAAGGCCGACAGCACCGGCCATCAGCAGCACCACGCCTTCGAGGCCGCCGTACCAGAGCGGCACGAGCACGGCGAGCCCGGCAGCCGCCAGCGCCGCCCTCGCGGCCCACCGCTGCGTGCGATAGCTCCGTCCGCTCACGTCGTCGATCACGTGGTCATCGTAGGGGTGGACGCCCGGCATACAGCAGGGCTCACGCAGCGGCGCGAAGACCCCGTTGCGACGCCACCGCCGGCTGGCGGGCGATGTTGTTGTCGGACAACCGCATGGCCCCGAACGAGGGATGCCTGCCTCCTCCGTTACGGGCTATGCCCCGGTACCGGCGTGCCACCCGTGTGCGCGGCCGCGTTGCACCGGCATGGACTGCACAGCCACGACCGGCCCGCTCCTCCTGGAGCGCGAGGACCGACCGGCGTCGTACGGCGCACCCGCCCTGATGGGCCGGCACGATCCGCCCATCTATGCCGCGATGGTCAGCGAGTGGCGGGCCGGCGGGCGGACGGTGCCCGGCACGTATGACGCGCAGTGGACCGCCCTCGCCTCCGGTCCGCCCGCCGTGGCCGGAGGTTCCGCGTAGGGGTCAGTTCGGGCTGGCGTTGCCGCGGTGAACGGGCCGGGCGGCCGGCGTCCCGCACATCGGGCACCGCCGCTTCGGGTCGCCCTGGGCGGCGAGCCGGCCGAGGGCGAACTGGAGGGCCAGTTCCACGGCGGCGGGTACGAACAGGGCACCGCTGCCGTCGGGCGGAACGAGCCAGCGCAGCCGCCCCGCGAGCCGGTGCGGCGCGGGCACCGCGATCCACGACCCCTGGCCCGCGTACCGGATGCCCGAGCCGATCCAGCGGCCCTGGGGGTCGGGCGGCAGGAAGAAGGCCACGCGGCGGGCGGCGGCGTCCATCAGCGCGGGACCGGGAGGCTGGGGGATGCACAGCAGCACGTCCAGGGCGAGCACGCCCAGTTCCTCCGGCACGCTCAGCACGTCCCAGAACCGCCCGCAGGCCAGCACCGCGATCCCGTCCACGTCATGCCACTGCCGCTTGCACATCCGTGGGTCGGTGGCGGCGGCGGCGAGCCATTCGACAGCCTGCTTCGTCCCTGTGCGCAAGGTGTCCTCCGGGGTCCATCGGCCCGCGCGAGCGGACCGCACTCTTCCCTCACTGCCAGGGCGGCCGACCAGGCGCTTTTCATGCTGGTAGATATTTCTATCGCGCGGAAGGGGTGGCGAACCGTGGCGAATTCCTGGGGCCGACCGTTCCGCGGCATGGAGCGCTCTGTGTGGCAGAGGATGGTCCTCTACAACCCCGCGAAGATGCGGGTCGAGCGCTACCGCTACCGCGGAGCGCAGATCAGCACGCCATACAACATCGATGAGGTCGATCCGGACGGAGCACGCTTCCGCCGGACCAACCACGACGATATGGCCTTCCTCGGCCGGGGCAGCGAACACCTCACCTGACTCATCGGGTCACGTGGAGAGCCGGATGCCCGGCCAACGGGCACGTCCGGTTCGGCGGGCGGGGACGGGAAGACCGACACCGGCAACGGTGCACGCGTCCCGTCCCCGACCCACCCCTTGGGGATCCGGCCCACCGTCGGCTCCTGCCGGGCGAAGCAGAGCAAGCCCGACCGTCGGCGACCTACCGCCGCCCGCACGGCGTGACCTACTTCCACGGCTGCTACTCCGTGGGCGACGACCGGCTGTGGGGCGTCAACCGGCGCCGCAAGGGCACTGCCAACACGCTGTCCGCGCTGAAGTCGATCAGCGCCGCCCGGCCCGACGGCGCCCCGAAGCACTTGAGTTCGCGGTAACCGCTCAGCTCCTTGGGCCTACTGCCGCGCCGTCTGCTTGCTGCGACTCCACCGCCCTCCCAGGTACCAGGACAGCAAGGGTGCTGCGCGCTTCGCGCCGCAGTGTACGGCGCCGAGCAAAGGTCGCAGTAAGAGCGAGGACCGAGACTGTACCCCCGTAGAACACAGCAGCGATCGTGGAGAGGAGCCCGATCGTCATCGGGCACGCACCTTTCTTCCCCCGTTCGGCTCGCCCGGGTCGTAGCCCAGGGCGAGCGTTGATGCGTTTCCTCTCCACCATACGTGCGCCGTCAACTCCCGTGCGCACCCTGGGCAACCCGGCGAACCTTCGCGGTCACGGCACCAGGTCGGCAGCGCAGCCGGTTGCCGCTCCACCCGGGGCGCCGGCCAGGGCCTGGGTGTACTTGAGTGCGCCCCAGTGCTCCGCCAGCCCCCGGCCCGCACCACGCCACGACAGGGCAGTGGCCCGGGCGAGGGTGTGGAGCACGTCCCAGAGGGTCACTTCGAACTGCCGGGGCAGCTCCGTCGGCAGGATCGGGACGAGGGCGGGCTTCCGGCGGAGCGGCTCGTCCTCATTCTCCTTGCGCTTCTCGTCGTCCGCCGTGATGGCGGCCTTCACCTTCCCGACGAGCGCGTCGTCGGAGTGGACGGAGACGTTCGAGGACTGGGTCAGGTCCTGGAGCACTTCCTCGGCCGGCTTCAACAGCTCTCCTTCACGGTGTGCGAGGGCGGTTCGCCATCGGCTGGACCGTACGGAAGGGACGAGCGGCGCACGCAAGTGCGCAGGGGCGCGTGACTTGGACTTCGGCTTGGGCGGGCCGAAGTCGGCGCCTTGGCCCCGCCTCGCTCGCGAGTCCCGCGCTGCCGAGGGGCCTCCGGCGGGCGGCAGGCAGCGAGCCGGCTTCCGGGGCGGTCGAGCGCCGACCGTCCGACGGCCAAAGGGACCGTGTTCCACGAACCAGAGCGATGTCGGTGCCCGACAGGCCGGTGCGTGGACGCACGTCGTCCGTGTGCAGAGTGGTCTCCCGCACCTTTGATGGCTCATCAGGCAAGTCAGCGTCCGGTCAGCATGAGGCGCCGGGCTCTCCCGGACAATTGCCCGAACAGGCGCCGGTGCGGCGCGAAAGCCCAGGCGTGAAGCTGTCTCGCCCGAGCGCAGCGATGTTCCTCACCATCCTCGGCCGGCGTGTCCCGGTGTACAGTCGAGACCGCCCTTGACCTGCATAAAGCAGGCAGGGAGCCGTCACATAGGAGTCCAAAGTGCTGCGTACTCTGTTCAAGTCCAAGATCCATCGCGCCACTGTCACCCAGGCCGACCTGCACTACGTGGGATCGGTGACCATCGACGCGGACCTGCTCGACGCCGCCGATCTGCTGCCCGGCGAGCTGGTGCACATCGTCGACATCACCAACGGCGCCCGGCTGGAGACGTACGTCATCGAGGGCGAACGCGGCTCCGGCGTGATCGGGATCAACGGTGCCGCCGCCCATCTCGTGCACCCCGGAGACCTGGTGATCATCATCAGTTACGCTCAGGTCTCCGACGCCGAGGCGCGGGCGCTGAAGCCGCGGGTGGTGCATGTGGACGGCGACAACCGGATCGTGGCCCTCGGCGCCGACCCGTCCGAGCCGGTGCCGGGTTCGGACCAGGAACGCAGCCCGCAGGCCGTACCGGCCTGACCGGCGCAGGACCCAGGAGCGTGCCCATGAGCGACATCGAGATCCGCGACGACCGGGCGGCGGGCCGTCTGGAGGCGTTCGCCGGGGCCGAAGTGGTCGGCCACATCGAGTACTTCGTCCTCGAAGCCCCCGGGCACGCCCTGGTCCCCGTGCACACCATCGTCGAGCCCGCCCACGAGGGACAGGGCATCGCCGGCTCCCTCGCCCGCGAGCTGTACGCCATCGCCGAGCGCGAGGGCACGGTCGTCGCACCCCTGTGCCCGTACGTCGTCAAGTGGGCGGAACGCCACCCCGACGAGGCCCCCGCCGCCGACCCCGGACTGCTCCGCGCGGCGAAGGAATGGCTCGTGGCACACCCCGGCCGCTTCTGATGCCCCTCGCCCTGCTGCACACCTCACCGGTCCACGTCCCCGTCTTCGACGCCTTGCGCGACGAGACCCGTCCGGGACTTGAGCTACGGCACTTCGTGGACGAGCGGCTCCTGGAACGGGCCCGTGTCGAGGGACCCGACGCGGTCGCGCACGATGTGTCTGCGGCTCTTCACCGCGCTGTCGCCGACGGCGCGCGTGCGGTGCTGTGCACCTGCTCGACCATCGGAGGCGTGGCGGAGGCCGCGGCCGCCGAGGTCGGGGTGCCCGTCCTCCGTGTCGACCGCCCGATGGCCGCGACCGCGGTCGCGACCGGCCACCGGATCGTCGTCCTCGCCGCCCTGGAGAGCACGCTCCGCCCGACAGCGGACCTGATCGAGGAGGAGGCCGAGCGCGCGGGACGCCGGGTCACCGTGGAGACCCGCCTCGTCGAGGGAGCCTGGCCGCGCTTCGAGGCAGGCGACACGGAGGCGTACGTACGGCTGATCGCGACCGCCGCCGACGAAGTCACCTCCGCCGACGCGATCGTCCTGGCCCAGGCCTCGATGGCCCCGGCCCAGCAGTTGACGACGACCACCGTCCCGGTGCTCTCCAGCCCGCGCCTGGGCCTGGCGGCCGGGGCCCAGGCGGGTGACTGCACCGGCGAGCCGGGGTACGCGGGGCAGTAGTCCAGAGAGCCGCTCTTCATTTCAGGCTGGAGGACACGATGACCAACCCGTACCCGGACCCGGTCCACCCGGACCCGACCCCAGGGCCCGCGCCGACGCCACCCCCCGACCCACACCCGTCCCCGGGCCCGGTCCCCACACCCCCACCGCCCGGCCCCCAACCGGTCCCGGACCCGAACCCGTCGCCGATCCCGCCCGGTCCGGAGCCGGTCCCGAACCCGGAACCGGGCCCACCGCTCAGGTGACAGAGCGGGGTGCGCAAAGTGCAGGGAAGGGGCGCGGGGAACTGCGCGACCAGCCCCACACCCCCACCGCCCGGCCCCCAACCGGTCCCGGACCCGAACCCGTCGCCGATCCCGCCGGGCCCCGAGCCGGTCCCGAACCCGGAACCGGGCCCACCGCTCAGCTGACAGAGCGGGGTGCGCAAAGTGCAGGGAAGGGGCGCGGGGAACTGCGCGACCAGCCCCCACACCCCCGCACCCGCGACACGACCGATCCGCCCGACCTCTCAGGCGGACACCTCGGACCGATCCCCGCCCCACAACGTGTGGAACGAACCGGCCCGGTCGACCCGCCGATACGTGTGCGCCCCGAAGAAGTCCCGCTGCCCCTGCGTAAGCGCCGCAGGCAACCGCTCGGCACGCAGTGCGTCGTAGTACGCGAGGGCCGCGGAGAAGCCGGGCGTCGGTACGCCCTGCCGCGTCGCCGACACGATCACCTCGCGCCAGTCGTCCTGCGCCTCGGCGATCTCCCGTGCGAACGTCTCGTCGGACAACAGGCTCGGCAGATCGGCCCGCGCGTCGTACGCGGAGCGGATCCGGTCCAGGAACGCCGCCCGGATGATGCAGCCGCCGCGCCAGATCGCGGAGACGGCACCCAGGTCGATGTCCCAGTCGTACTCCGCGCGCGCCGCGTCGATCTCGTGGAAGCCCTGCGTGTACGACACGATCTTCGACGCGTACAGCGCCTGCTCCACGCGGTCGGCGAACGCGGCCGCCTCGGACTCGCTCAGCGGAGCGGCCTTCGGCCCCGCGAGACCCCGCGAGGCCTCGCGGAGTGCCGCGTGGCCGGACAGGGAGCGCGCGAAGACCGCCTCGGCGATGCCCGACACCGGCACGCCCAGGTCCAGCGCGATCTGCACGGTCCACCGTCCCGTGCCCTTCTGCTCCGCCTGGTCCACGACGACGTCCACGAACGGCTTCCCGCTCGCCTCGTCCACGTGCGCCAGCACCTCGGCCGTGATCTCGATCAGGTAGGAGTCGAGACGCCCGGTGTTCCACGTCCGGAAGATCTCCGCGATCTGCGCGGGGGAGTAGCCCGCGACATCGCGCAGCAGCTGGTACGCCTCACCGATGAGCTGCATGTCGGCGTACTCGATGCCGTTGTGCACCATCTTGACGAAGTGCCCGGCGCCGTCCGGACCGACGTGGGTCACACAGGGCGCCCCGTCCGCCGCCTTCGCGGAGATCTTCTCCAGCATCGGGCCGAGCGAGTCGTACGACTCCTTCGGGCCGCCCGGCATGATGCTCGGGCCGTTGAGCGCGCCCTCCTCGCCGCCGGAGACGCCCATGCCGACGAAGTGGATGCCCTGCTCGCGCAGTTCGCGCTCGCGGCGCCGGGTGTCGGCGAAGTGCGCGTTGCCGCCGTCGATGATCATGTCCCCGGGCTCCAGGAGGGGGGCGAACTCCTGGATCACCGCGTCGGTGGGCTCGCCCGCCTTCACCATGACGACCAGGCGGCGGGGCCGCTCCAGCGCCGCCACGAAGTCCTTGGCGGTCTCGGCCGCGATGAACTCACCCTCGTCACCGAACTCCGCCACCAGTGCGTGCGTACGCGCCGACGTCCGGTTGTGCACCGCGACCGTGTAGCCGTTGCGGGCGAAGTTGCGGGCGAGATTGCGGCCCATGACCGCGAGTCCCGTGACGCCGATCTGGGCTGAATTGCTCATTCCGTTGGCTCCTAAGGAATCCGGTACCGGTGGTGCCGGTCGTGGCCGCCAGTATTGCCGCAGTGACCATCTTGACGTGCCGGTACTCCGGCCGCACTTCCGGGTCGCTCGATGTTCCGCAGGCTGATACGCACGAAAGGGCCGGGCCGCCTCACCCGTTTCCCAACCGGAGTTCCCGCCTTGCCTCTTGAGCCACATCGCGGCCGATTGCCGTCTTGTCATGGCCTGTTACGGGCGCTTACTTTTGGCCCTCCTGACGCCTGTCGAGGGGGCACCGATATGGCCGTACGCGGCCGGCACCGCCGGTATCAGCCGAACAGGATCAACCGCGCCTCGCTCACCGTGACGGCGGGCAGCGCCGGGATGGCGATCCCGCTCATCGGTACCGGTACCGCGCAGGCGGCGGACGTGGAGACCTGGGACAAGGTCGCCGCGTGCGAGTCGACCAACGACTGGAACATCAACACCGGCAACGGCTACTACGGCGGCCTCCAGTTCGCCCAGTCCACCTGGGAGCAGTACGGCGGCACCCGGTACGCCCCACGGGCCGATCTGGCCACCAAGGACGAGCAGATAGCCGTCGCGGAGAAGGTGCTCGACGGGCAGGGCCCCGGCGCCTGGCCGGTGTGCTCGGTACGGGCCGGGCTCACCCGGGGTGGGGACACCCCCCAGGTCAAGACCTCGGTGCCGGACGTCAAGCCGCAGACCACACCGCAGTCCCGGGCCGGCAAGGCCGAGATGTACACGGTGGTGCGCGGTGACACCCTCTCCACGATCGCCGAGGAACAGGACGTCCGTGGCGGCTGGCAGCGGCTGTACGACGCCAACCGGACAACCGTCGGGGCGGATCCGGACCTGATCGTGCCCGGGCAGCGGATCGCTCTCGGGGGCAAGGCCGTCACGAAGACGACCCCGACGGCCGCCAAGTCCGCGCCCAAGCAGAAGACTTCCGAGAAGTCCGAGAAGTCCGAGAAGTCCACGGCCGAGAAGACCTCGAAGAAGACCATGGTCTCCCCGGTGAGCGCGCCCACCGGCACGCCGTACCACAAGGCGGGCGCTTCCTGGTCCAAGGGCTACCACACCGGCCTCGACTTCCCCGTCGCCACCGGCACGTCCGTGCGGTCCGTGGCCGGGGGCACGGTGGTCGGCGCGGGCTGGGAGGGCTCCTTCGGCTACCAGGTGCTGATCCGGCACTCCGACGGCCGCTACACCCAGTACGCCCATCTCTCGGCGATCTCCGTGAAGAGCGGTCAGCAGGTCGGCGCGGGCTCGCGTATCGGCCGCTCCGGGTCCACGGGCAACAGCACGGGCCCGCATCTGCACTTCGAGGTGCGGACGGGGCCCGGCTTCGGGACGGACATCGACCCGGTGGCCTACCTGAGGGCAGGCGGGGTCAGGATTTGATGCGCAGCCGGTGCCGGTCCAGGACCGGCACCGGGACGTACGGGCCGCCGTAGAACGGGCCGTACAGGTGCGGCGATGCGGCGCTCGGGGTCGCCTCCTGCTGCGCGGGGAGCACGACGACCAGCTCCTCGGCGGGCGCCGGCGTCGCAGGGACCTCCGCTACTGGCTGCGCAGGTGCCGGAGTGCGTTGGATGCGCTCCGTCGTCAGCAGGATCAGGCCGCCCGCCGCGACCACACCGCAGCTCAGCGCGAGCGCCGTGCCGGCGGTGCCGTAGCGGAAGGTTTCGCCGAACAACGTGATGCCGACCGCGGCCGCGATCACCGGGTTCACGACCGTCAGCACCGCCAGCGGCGCCGCGAGTCCGGCGCCGCGGTAGGCGGCCTGCGACAGCAGCAGGCCGGCCGTGGCGAAGACGCCGATGGTGGCCAGGGACGGCAGGTCGCCCGCCGTCACCCCGCCGCTCCAGTCGACCGCGACGATCTTCGTGAACACCGAGGACATACCGAAGGCGATCCCGGACGCGGTCGCGAGCAGCACGCTGCGCACCACCGGGTGCCGGTGGGCCGCCCGGCCCGCGATCATCAGGGCCACCACGGCACCCGCGGTGACCAGGGCCACGCCGGTGCGCTGCGCGGTGTCGAGCGACTGTGACTCGGAGGCACCGACCAGGGAGAGCAGTCCGGCCAGACCGACGGTCGCCATGATCGCGCCGCGCCAGGCGGTCGAGCCGGCCTTGCGGCCCACGAACAGCGCCGCCATCGGCAGCGCGAAGACGATGGTGAGCGCTCCCAGTGGCTGGACCAGGCTCAGTGGTCCGAAGGCGAGGGCCGCCACGTGGAGCAGTCCGCCGAGGCCGTTCAGCGCCACCGCGGCCCACCAGACCGGACGGCGCAGGGGTGCGTACTGCTGTCCGGGCGTGGACACCGCGACCCGCTCCTGCACGATCGCTCCGCCCGCGTAGGCGACGGCGGAGACGAGCGACAGGAGCACGGACAACGCGAGGGCACTCATGAGCGGCTCCTCTGCGTGAGGCGGGGGCTCTTTGTCCCGCGCGGCCAACGGTCGGCTTCCATAGCCAACACGATGCCCCTAAAAGTTCTTCCCGTCGTCGTACCTGAGCAGGCAATGCCTCCTACTGCCGATGGAGTACAAAACGCCCTCCGTCCTCCCCAGGGTGGGTGGCGCCGCGTAGGGCGTGTACGTCCCCGCCTTGGTACTACTGCTCCTCGTGGACCTCGACCCCGAACTCATCGCGCTCCGCCCACTCGGCGGTTTCTTCGTACTACGCACGTCCGGAGCGCCCGCGGGGTCCTTGCCGACCCTGGCCGAGACCTACGGCCGGACATCATCGGATGTTTACGACAATTCTATGACTTTCCGAGTCCGGAAGGTGGCCGAATCCCTGCGCGCCCCCGAGTTGCGGATCGCGGCGTCGGTGGCCCAGCAGGGGCTCGCGGCCCGGCTGTGGTCGGTGGCGCTCGGCTGCGCGGTCCGCTACGGCCGGCTCCCCGACCTCGACCCCCGGCTGCTGCGCTGGGACCCCGACGGCAGCGCCCCCGACGATCTGTGGCTGACCGAGTTGCGCCCGTCGGCCGGGGACGCGGCGGACGCCGTCCTGCACGCGCACCTGGAACCGCTGACTGCGCTGGTGCACGCGCGTTACCGGGTCGCGGAGGGCCTCCTGTGGGGCAACGCCGCTTCCGCGCTGGCCGGCGCCGCCCGGCAGCTGGAGCGGTGGGCGCGGGCGCACGGCCGTACCGAGGACGCCGTACGCACGCGTGCCCTGGCGGCCGGACTGCTCGCGCACCCCCGCCTCGCGGGCACCCTCGACGCGGACCTGCGGCGGCGCAGTTGCTGTCTCTACTACCGGGTGCCCGGCGGCGGTGTGTGCGGCGACTGCTGCTTCACACGGCCCCCGCGCTCTTCCCCGCGCGCCGCATCTGGGTGACCATGGGGGAACCGGCCGAGACAGGGGGTTGCGGGTGCGAGTGGGACTGCTGACCCGGGAGTACCCGCCGGACGTGTACGGCGGCGCCGGCGTCCATGTGGAGTTCCTCGCCCGGGAGTTGAGGTCCCTGGTCGACCTGGAGGTGCACTGCTGGGGCGAGGGCCGCGCCGAGGGCGTGCTGCGCCACCGCCCCTGGTCCGCGCTCGACACCGCCAACGACGCGCTGCGCACCTTCTCCGTGGACCTCGCGATGGCCGCCGCCCTGGAGGGCAGCGAACTGGTCCACTCCCACACCTGGTACGCCAATCTCGGCGGCCACCTCGGGAAGCTGCTGTACGGCGTCCCGCATGTGATGACCGCGCACTCCCTGGAGCCGCTGCGCCCCTGGAAGGCCGAGCAACTCGGCGGCGGATACGCCCTGTCGAGCTGGGCCGAGCGCACCGCGATCGAGACCGCGGACGCGGTGATCGCCGTGTCGGGTGCCATGCGCGAGGACATCCTGGCCTGCTATCCGGCGCTGGACCCGGCACGCGTGCGCGTGGTCCACAACGGCATCGACACCGGCCTGTACCGCCCCGACCACGGCACCGACGTCCTGGACCGGATCGGCATCGACCGCGATCGTCCGTACGTCCTGTTCGTCGGCCGGATCACCCGCCAGAAGGGCGTGCCCCATCTGCTGCGCGCGGTACGGGACATCGACCCGGCCGCGCAGGTCGTGCTGTGCGCCGGCGCCCCCGACACCCCGGAGATCGACCAGGAGTTCCGCGACCTCTTCGAGGAGCTGAGCCGGGTGCGAGCGGGCGTGCACTGGATCCCGCAGATGCTGCCCCGCCCCGAGGTGATCCAACTCCTCACGCACGCCGCCGTGTTCGTCTGCCCTTCGGTGTACGAACCCCTCGGCATCGTCAACCTTGAGGCGATGGCCTGCGGAACTCCCGTGGTGGCGTCCCAGGTCGGCGGTATCCCGGAGGTCGTCGACGACGGCAAGACGGGGCTTCTGGTGCCCCTGGACGACGACTTCGAGGCGGCTCTCACACAGGCCCTGGACTCCGTGCTCGGTGATCCGGAGGGCGCCCGGGCGATGGGCGAGGCCGGACGGGAGCGCGCGGTGGGGGAGTTCGGCTGGGACGCGGTGGCGCGGCGCACGGTCCGCCTCTACGAGGAGATCCTCGAACAGGCGTAGGGGGCCGTGCGCGGGGGCAGGCATGGATCAACCACGGTGAGGGGAGCGGCCATGCGTCGTGGCGGACCTTCGGTGCTCGGAATCGTGCTGGCGGGCGGAGAAGGCAAACGCCTGATGCCCCTGACCGCGGACCGCGCGAAACCAGCGGTCACCTTCGGCGGCACCTACCGCCTCGTCGACTTCGTCCTGTCCAACCTCGTCAACGGCGACATCCTGCGCATCTGCGTGCTCACGCAGTACAAGTCGCACTCGCTGGACCGGCACATCACCACCACCTGGCGGATGTCCAGCCTGCTCGGCAACTACGTCACCCCGGTCCCGGCCCAGCAGCGCCTGGGCCCGCGCTGGTACCTGGGCAGCGCGGACGCGATCCTCCAGTCCCTGAACCTGATCTACGACGAGCGCCCGGAGTACGTCGCCGTGTTCGGCGCCGACCACGTGTACCGCATGGACCCGCGGCAGATGCTCGCCCAGCACATCGAGTCCGGCGCGGGCGTGACCGTGGCCGGGATCCGCGTCCCGCGCGGTGAGTCCCCGTCGTTCGGGGTGATCACTCCCGGCTCCGACGGCCAGACGGTGGAGCGCTTCCTGGAGAAGCCCGCAGACCCGCCGGGGCTCCCGGACGCCCCCGAGCGCGTGTTCGCCTCGATGGGCAACTACATCTTCACCACCAAGGCCCTCGTGGAGGCGCTCCAGCGGGACGCCGAGGACGCCAGATCGGTGCACGACATGGGCGGCTCGATCCTGCCCCAGCTCACCGACCGGGGCGAGGCCCAGCTGTACGACTTCAGCGCCAACCACGTGCCCGGCGAGACGACCCGGGACCAGGGGTACTGGCGGGACGTCGGCACGCTGGACGCGTACTACGACGCCCATATGGACCTGATCGCCGAGCGGCCCGCCTTCAACCTCTACAACCGGCAGTGGCCCATCTACACCCACTCGGGCCAGCTCTCCCCGGCCCGCTTCAACGCGGGCGGCATCGCGGGGGAGTCGATCATCAGCGCCGGCTGTCTGATCCGGGGCCAGGTCACGCGGTCCGTGCTCTCACCGGGGGTGGTGGTCGACCCGGGGGCGGTGGTGCAGGGGTCGGTGCTGCACGACAACGTCCACATAGGGCGGGGCGCGGTCGTGCGCGGGGCGGTCCTCGACAAGAACGTGGAGGTGCCGCCGGGCGCGACGATCGGCGTCAATCCGGAGCGTGACGCGGACCTGTACACCGTCTCCAAGGGCGGGGTCATCGCGCTGGGGAAGGGTCAGCAGGTGTCCTGACCTCTGCTCGCCGTGATCCCTGTTGCTTCTGTGACGGAAGAGGCGTCGGGATGCGGCCAAGGGGTTGGACTTAATCTGCTGTTAACTGTGCGTAGCTTGATCGTACTTGACCGTAATCGCCCAGGCGCGATTGACTGCTGGCCCACCCGTCGTCGACGCGAGGCAAGCCCTTGACTTCAGACCTGCTCGCCCCTCTCGACCTGGCGTTCTGGAACATCGAGTCCGAGCGGCACCCGATGCACCTCGGCGCCCTCGGCGTCTTCTCCGCGCACTCGCCCACGGCCGGGGCCCACGCCGCCGACCTGCTCGCGGCCCGCGCCGCGGCCGTCCCCGGACTGCGGATGCGGATCCGGGACGTCTGGCAGCCGCTCGCCTTCGGCGCCGCCACCCGGGAGCCGGTCGCCGACTTCGATCCCCTGGACCATGTGCGGCTGCACGCCCCGACCGATGACTTCCAGGAGGTCGCCGGACGCCTCATGGAACGCCCGCTGGAGCGCGGCCGGCCGCCCTGGGAGGCCCATGTGCTGCCCGGCGAGGACGGCGTGTCCTTCGCCGTGCTGTTCAAGTTCCACCACGCCCTGGCCGACGGGCTGCGCGCGCTGACGCTCGCCGCGGCCGTCCTCGACCCGATGGACCTGCCCGAGCCCCGGCCCCGCCCGGCCGAGCCCTCGCGCGGCCTGCTCCCGGACGTGCGCAAGCTCCCCGGCCTGGTCCGGGGTGCCCTGTCCGACGTCGGACGGGCCCTCGACATCGGCGCCTCCCTCGCCGTGTCGACCCTGGGCACGACGCTGGCCGCGCGCACCACGGCCGCGCTCACCTCCGAGCCCAGCGGCACCCGGCGCACCGCCGGAGTCGTCATCGACCTCGACGATGTGCACCGGGTGCGCAAGGCCGTCGGCGGCACCGTGAACGACGTACTGATCGCGGTCGTCGCCGGCGCCCTGCGCCGTTGGCTCGACGAACGCGGCGACGGCAGCGAGGGCGTCGCGCCCCGCGCCCTGATCCCGGTCTCCAGGCGCCGCCCGCGCACCGCGCACCCCCAGGGCAACCGGCTCTCCGGATACCTCATGCGCCTGCCCGTCGACGACCCCGACCCGCTGCGCCGCCTGGACACGGTCCGCACCGCCATGGACCGCAACAAGGACGCGGGCCCCAACCGCGGCGCCGGCGCCGTCGCCCTGCTCGCCGACCACGTCCCGGCGCTCGGCCACCGCCTCGGCGGACCCCTGGTCAGCCAGGCCGCCCGGCTCTGGTTCGACATCCTGGTCACCAGCGTCCCGCTGCCGGGCATCGGCCTGAAACTCGGCGGCAACCCGGTCACCGCCGTCTTCCCCTACGCCCCGCTCGCCCGCGGCCAGTCCCTCGCGGTGGCCGTCTCGACGTACCGCGGACGCGTCCACTACGGGCTGGTGGCCGACGCGGCGGCCGTACCGGACCTCGACCTGCTGGCCGCGGCACTGTCAGCGGAGGTGGAGACGCTGATCATGGCCTGCGACCCTTGACCGTCCCGCTTTTTGGTACTGACGCTCGGCGCTCCGTAGAATTCCCCGTTCGAAAGCGGACGCGGTCGGAGCGCCGCACGGGTGAGCAGGGAAACGGCAGCGGCGATGACGGTGACACAGGACGGGTCGGCGACCACGGAAGAGGTCGTGTACGGCCCCGGCATCGACCCCGAGCGGCTGGCCGTCTGCCTCAGCGTGCTGGAGGAGCTCGACAAGCTGGAGGTCGACCACCCCGACGCCATCGCCGTGCGGCGGGCCACCGCCGGTGTCTACCGCACGGTCAAGCAGCGCCGCCGCCAAGAGCGCCGGGCCGCCAAGACCGCGCACGACAGGGCGGTCACCGAGGCCACGGCGACCGGCTCCGCGCAGCGCATCGACGACGAGACGGAGGGACTCCTGCCGTCGTCGGTCACCGACGAAGGCCGGATCGCGGGGATACTCCAGCGCCCGCGCTCCTGCTACACCTGCAAGACGCGGTACGTGGAAGTCGACTACTTCTACCACCAGCTCTGTCCCGAGTGCGCCGCGCTGAACCGCGCCAAGCGGGATGTGCGCGCCGACCTCACCGGCAAGCGCGCGCTGCTCACCGGCGGCCGCGCCAAGATCGGCATGTACATCGCGCTGCGCCTGCTGCGCGACGGCGCGCACACCACCATCACCACGCGGTTCCCGAAGGACGCCATCCGCCGCTTCAAGGCCATGGACGACTCCGCGGACTGGATCCACCGCCTGGAGGTCGTCGGCATCGACCTGCGCGACCCGGCCCAGGCCGTCGCCCTCGCGGACCAGCTGACCGAGCAGGGCCCGCTCGACATCCTCATCAACAACGCGACCCAGACGGTACGGCGCCTGCCGTCGGCGTACGCCGCCCTGGTGGACGGCGAGTCCGCCCCGCTGCCGGCCGGTGAACTCCCCGCCCACCACGTCATCGGAGCCTTCAACTCCGGTGCGGTCGACGGCCTGACCGCGCTGCCCCTCGGGGTCTCCGGCCTCGACGCGCAGAAGGTCGCCGACCTCGCCCTGGTCGCGGGCCACGCCAGTGTGGAGCGGCACCGCGACGGCACCGCCATCGACGCGGGCGGCCTGGTCCCCGATGTCGTCGACACCAACACCTGGGTGCAGACCATCGAGCAGATCTCCCCGGTGGAGCTCCTCGAAACCCAGCTGTGCAACTACACGGCGCCGTTCATCCTGATCAGCAAGCTCCGCCCGGTGATGGCGGAGGCGGCGCGCAAGGCGTCCTCGGGCCGCGCGTACGTCGTCAACGTCTCGGCGATGGAGGGCGTGTTCGGCCGCGGCTACAAGGGCGCGGGGCACCCGAACACCAACGCCGCCAAGGCCGCGATGAACATGGTGACCCGCACCAGCGCCCAGGAGATGTTCCAGACCGACGGCATCCTGATGACCTCGGTCGACACCGGCTGGATCACCGACGAACGCCCCCACTACGACAAACTCCGGCTCGCCGAGGAGGGCTTCCACGCCCCCCTCGACCTGGTCGACGGCGCGGCCCGCGTCTACGACCCGGTGGTGCGCGGCGAGGCGGGCGAGGACGTGTACGGGGTCTTCCTGAAGGACTACGCGCCCGGCAAGTGGTAGGCCGCCGCAGCGGCCACTGACATCGCACGCGCGTGCGGGGAGCGTCTCCCCGTGCGCGCGTGCTTTTCGTGCTCCCGTCTACGGCAGCTCAGTGGGGGTTCGGGTGCGGAGCGCCTCCTGTACGGCGCTTCCCGCTGTCGGCTGGGCCGCCCGTACCCGTGTCCCCCCGTCCACCACCAGATCGGCGCCCGTGACCCACTGGGCCGCGCCCGAGGCCAGCCAGGTGACCGCTCGGGCGATGTCCTCGGGCTCGCCGATGCGGCCCAGTGGCATGGCGTCGGTGATCTGCTGCTCGGCGGACTCCCAGACGAAGCGGGCCAGTTCGGTGCGGATCAGGCCGGGGGAGACCGAGTTGACGCGGACCTTCGGGGCCAGTTCGCCCGCCAGTTGGCGGGTGAGGTGGAGGAGGGCGGACTTGCTGGTGCCGTAGGCGCCGATGTTCGGGCCCACGTGTTCCGCGCCCTCCGTGCAGATGTTGACGACCGTGCCGCCGTGCTCGCGCATCCAGGCTCGCCAGGCGTGCTGGGTCAGCCGGAGGGGCGCCTCCACGTTCACCGTGAACGCCGTGCGCCAGGCGAGCGGGTCGATGTCCATGAGCGGGCCGTAGGGCTGGTTGGTCGCCGCGTTGTTGACCACGATGTCGAGGCGGCCGAGTGCGCGGACGCAGAAGTCCGCCAGCGACCGGAGATGCGCGGGGTCGGCCACGTCTCCCGGCAGTCCCGCGCCGCCCAGCTCCGCCGCCGTGCGCCGTACCTCCTCCGCGTCCCGCGCGGTCACGCACACCCGCGCTCCGGCCTCGGTGAGTGAACGGGCGACGGCGAGCCCGATGCCGCGGGTGGCGCCGGTGACCACGGCGGCCCGGCCCTGGAGTCCGTACGGCGACGTCATCGCCGTACCGTCTCATGACGGCCCGTCAGTCGACAGCCCCGAGGCGGGAGTTCCGGGCGGCGAGCAGTTCCAGTACGGTGCGCCAGTCCTCCAGGACCCCGGCGTCGAAGCCGGCGGTGCGGCTCTCCTCGGCTGCCTGTCGCAGCCGTAGCAGATCGTCGTCGGACGGGTCGCAGGTGCGGCCCTGTACTACAGCCTCAGATCTTGAGATCTGAGGCTGTAGTACCTGGGCGCGGACCAGGCGGGCCACTCGCTCGCCGAGCAGGGGGCGTACGGCGTCGGCGGCGCGGCCGGGCTGGGCCGTTCGGTCGCCGGGCCTGAGCAGCGGGCCGATCGCCTGGACCAGACCGGCCACCTGGAGTTCCTTGTCGGCGGGGCGGCGCCGACGCAGCAGCGCGGCGGTGCGCAGCGCGTGCTGGTGCAGATCGGTTCCGGCGCCGGTGCGGCCGGGGGCGGGCCGTGCGCCCCGGCAGGCGTACAGCAGATCCATCAGCTCTTCGACACTGCGCAGCTCCATGCGCCAGTCCTCCCGCGGGACACGCCGTTGCCTCCGTCAGCAGATCATGGGTGGCTTGCGATTCGGCCAACGGGACCTGAACTGCGTGGCGCTTGGGACGCCCGTTCCCCTCGGTCCCCCGCAGGGGTGAGGGGACGGGGGGAGAAAACAGGGCGACTTCAGACAGTAACCCCGAGTTTTCAGCCCCATCGAGCGGGTACCCGCTCATTTGGTTACTCTGTAGCGGACGGACAGCAGCACGGGGTCCCACCCACACCCACGTGCTCCGTACGAGAAACCGGCGCCACCGCGTCCGAACTGCCTATCGATTCACACCCGAGCGGCCTCAGACGCCGGGCGCAGCGGCCCCGGCGCAGTTGGTCCCGAGGGTGACCCGACACATAAGGAGTGCGCGGTGACACCGGAGAAGACGAAACGCGAACCACGTCCCAAGGAACGTCCGGAACGCGCGGGCCGTCGGCCCGGAGAGCTCGGCAGCCTGGACGTTTGGGCCCGATCCGCCCCGATCCGCCTCGCGGGTTACGAGGACGACCTCGCCGAGCCCCACATCCTGCCCAGCGTGGACTGAAGGCGCCGAGAGCCTTCGACGTAGACGATCGCATGGGCGTGCGAGACTGGCGCCCATGCTGATCAGAGAAGCCGCGGCTGAGGACTGGCCGCGGATCTGGCCTTTCTGGCACCGCATCGTTTCCGCCGGCGAGACGTACGCCTGGGACCCGGACACCTCGCAAGAGGCGGCCCGGGTCCTGTGGATGAACCCGGCGAAGCGCGTGTACGTCGTCGAGGACGAGACCGGCAGGGTGGTCGCCTCCGCGTACATCACCCCCAACTACGGCGGCCCCGCGGCCCGTATCGCCAACGCCGGCTTCATGGTCGACCCCGCCCACGCGGGCCGCGGCATCGGCCGCCTCCTCGCCGAACACGTCCTGACCACCGCCAAGGCCCTCGGCTACCACGGCATGGTCTTCAACGCCGTCGTCGAGACCAATCCGGCCGTCAAGCTGTGGACGTCCCTCGGCTTCACGATCCTCGGCACGGTACCGGACGCCTTCGAGCATCCCCGGCACGGCCTGGTGGGGCTGCACATCATGTACAAAGCCCTGTGACCTCCGTACCGGCTCCGCTCACCGAGGCCGAGGTGGCGGAGGCCGAGCAGGAGTTGGGGATCCGCTTCCCGGCCGAGTACCGCTCGTATCTGCGGCGGGTCAGCGCGGGCGGCGCCGTCTTCGCGCTCCGCCGCACCAGCGGGGGCTGGTGGTGGGACGGCAACACCGACATGCCGCGCGACCTGCTCTCCCTGCCCTTCCCGCACCCCGATGCGTATGACGCGGCCGACGACGAACTGGCCGCACGCGAGCCCCGGTCCGAGGACTTCCCCGACCCCGACGCCCACGCGGCGGCCCGGCGCGCCTGGGACGACGAGGCCGGCGAGTTCGAGTACCGCAAGACGGCCGGTGCCGTCGTCGCCCGGGAGCACGGCTGCGGCTTCGCCACGCTGCTCGCGCTGACCGGACCGCCGGCCGGCACGATGTGGTGGGACGGCCGCGCCACCTGCGACCGCATCCTCCCGCTCTCCCTCGACCACCCCGGCGGGGCCCGTCCGGTCACCTTCGGCGAGTGGCTCGAACGCGACTCCTGGGACCTGTTGCCGCCCGGCTGGGGATGACTCAGTCCAGCGGTGCCGTCCGCTGCCACGGACGTTGCTGCTCCAACTGGGCGGCCAGCTCCAGCAGGTCCGTCTCCATGCCCGGGCGGCCGACCAGTTGGACGGCGCAGGGGGCGCCGGAGGGCAGGGTGCCGGTGGGGAGGGTCAGGGCCGGCCAGCCTGTGAGGTTCCACGGTGGGGTGAAGGGGGAGTAGGTGGTGTTCGCCAGGATGTTGCGCAGCCAGCCCCGCTCGTGCCAGGGGGCGGCCTCGGGGGAGCGGCGGGCCAGGGCGGGGGTGAGCAGGATGTCGTACTGGTCGAAGAACGGGGCGAGGGTGCGTCGCAGCTCCTCGCGGGCCGTGCCCTTCTGAGCCTGACCCACGAAGCGTCTGCCGATCGCCGCGTGGACCCTCGTGCGGCGGGTCAGCAGCCGCGGGTCCAGGCCCTGGGCGTCGACCGAGGTGCCCGCCGTCCAGTGGGCGAGTGAGGTCAGGCTCAGGGAGAGCGGGTAGGGGGGATCCGCTCGGCGTACCTGGTGGCCCGCCTTCATCAGCAGGCCCGCTGCCTCTCGCGCCGCCGCACGGTACGGGGCGCTCACCGCGACCCCGGCTATCGGGCTGCGCAGCGACACCGCGATGCGCCGCGCTCCCCGCGTCGACGCGGGCGGGAGGTCCGTGCCGGCCAGGACCGCCAGCATCAGGCGGGTGTCCTCGACCGTCGTGGCCAGCGGGCCGTTCTCCGACATGCCGAACCAGTCGCCGTCGCCGATGCCCGCCGGGACCACCCCGCGGCCGGGTTTGATGGTGACCAGGCCGCAGTTGGCCGCCGGGATGCGCAGGGAGCCCATGCCGTCGTTGCCCAGGGCGATCGGGACCAGGCCCGCGGCGACCGCGGCCGCGCTGCCGCCCGACGAACCGCCCGCCGAGCGCGAGGTGTCCCACGGGTTGCGGGCCATGCCGTGCACGCCGTCCGTGGTGCCGAAAACGCAGAGTTCCGGGACGTTGGTCAGGCCCACGACCACCGCGCCCGCCGCCCGCAGCCGGGCCACCGTGACATGGTCGTCGGCGGCCGGTGCCTCCGAGGTCGCCGCGGAGCCCATGCGGAGCGACTCGCCGCACACCGCGAGGTTGTCCTTGATGGCCACCGGAACGCCCGCCAACGGCAGTTCGGCCAGATCAGCACGGGTGCCCACGGCGTCTGCCTCGGCGAGCGCCGCCTTCGCCCGCACCGTGCGGAAGGCGCCGATCCGGCCGTCCAGGCGCTCGATCCGTTCGAGGTGCTCGGCGACCACCCCCCGGGGCGTGGCCCGCTTCTCCCGTACGGCGGCGGCGATCTCGGCGGCGCTCCGGCCGACCCAGGTGGTCACAGAAGGCTCCATGAGTAGGGATTACTCGCTGGTACGTCGGGGAGAACTCTGCCCGCCAAGGGCCCCCGCGTCGAGAGTGCGGCTCAGCGCAGATGCCGCTCGAAGAACGCGGTCGTCGCCTCCATCGAGTCCCGCCACTGGGGTCCGAACGTATGTCCCTCGCCCTGGTACTGGCGCAGTTCCACGTCCTTCCCGGCCGCCTCGAACGCCGCGACCGTCCGCTTCGACCAGGCGAGCGGGCAGGTGTCGTCCGCGGTGCCGTGATGGATCAGCAGCGGCTCGGTCGCCCGGTCCACGAAGGCCAGCGGAGAGACGTTCCGCCAGAACTCCGGGTTCTGCGCGGGCGTGCCGTGCGCGGCGTCGATCTCGGCGGCGATCGGGTCGCCCTCGCCCCGCTGGAACCGGTCGATGTTGTCCTGCGGCCTGCCGCTCACCGGCGCGAAGACCACGGCCGCGTCCACCAGCCCCGGCGCCACCACCAGCGTGTTGTACACAACTCCGCCGCCCATCGAGCGCCCGAGCAGCCCGATCCGGTCACCGTCGATCTCCGGCCGGCCGGATCCGCGCAGTGCGAGGACGGCGCCGATGACGTCAGAGGTGCAGCCGAGGAGCAGGTTCACGTCGTTGTCGGGGTCGTCGTCGGAGCGGGCGTGGTTGCGGTAGTCGGTGTGCAGAACGACATAGCCCTCGCGGGCGAGCAGGTCCTGTTCGCGGTCCAGTCCCTGTCCGGTGGTGTAGACGGCCGGGTCGATATAGCCGTGCGCGAGCACCAGCGCCGGGAACGGGCCCTTGCCCTCGGGGATGTTCATCAGCCCAGAGATGGTCAGACCGTCGCTCTCGTACGTCACGGCGTAGGAGGTGTAGGCGTCGGTGCGGGCGAGGACGGTGCCGAGCCGGAGATCGGCTCCGCGGTGGTCGCGCTGGATCAGCGCCTGGCTCGACACGGGACCCACGGGGGAGGGCGAGGCGGACGCCGTACGAGGGCTCGCCGAGGGTGTCTCGCGCGCGCCCTCGTCCCCGCCGCCGGTACAGCTCACCGCCCACAGCAGCGACAGCCCTGCGGCGGCACAGGCCAGTTTCCGCAGCCGTATGCCGCCATTGTCCCCCGGCTCGGCGCCTTGAGGGAGCGGTTCCTCAGGTCCCCCGGGCCACCCCCGTACTGTCCCGCTCGATCAACCGCGCTGGGCCGCGGTGGGCGCCTCGATCAGATCCGCGCGCATCTGCCGCAGCAACTCGGCCCGCACCTGTTCCTCACGGCGCTCGTCGTGCCAGATAACGTCCACCAGGTGCGAGACGAGCTTGACCAAGTCGGTCTTGGTGCACTCGTGCCAGCCAGTCAGATCCCGCAGCTCGCTTCGGTGCCGCTTCGCGGCGCGCGAGGTGAAGTCGTAGAACCCCAGCTCGGACGCGGCGACGCCGACCTGCCGGGCGACGTGCTCGACCGCGTAGGGGCGGCAGCTCCATGCGCATCCGGGGAAACCGGCCGCGCCAGGTCAGGAACTTGAGCTGGACGGCGAAGCCCAATCTCGTCGCCCCGGTCTTGTTGCGTAACCATCCCGCCTCGTCGCCGGACAGGGTGAAGTGGTCCACTACCCCGTCCAGTCCCAGAGCCCGCCCCACGCCACAGCCCCTTTCGTCAACCCCGTACCCGGTAACCGGCTGGACGGTAGAGGCGCCGCTGTTCACCGGGCGCGGGAATCCGGGAACCGCTCCGGCACGGTGGTCGGACCTGGTAGAAGACGCCGGAAGGCTGGGAGATCGACCCGAGGACCTAGCCCAGGTCTCGCCGTACCTGACCGAGCGCATCAACCGGTTCGAGTACCCCACGCACGAACTCGGCATCCAGCCCGAGGCCTACGAGACGAAGCTGGACGTCGCGCCAGTGATGTCGCCGATCAGGTCGAGGGCGGCGGTGAAGTGCACGGTCTCGTGGGGCTTGTGGCGCATCTCGCGCTGGGCGAGCATCACGCCGGGATCGACCTGGTAGACGCCGAGCAGGTGCAGCTGCAGACCGTCGCTGTCGCGGGCGCCGCGCACGGTCTTGCCGTCGGCGGCGAGCTGGAGCAGGGGTGGATCGCCTGCGATGCCGGCCAGAGGATCGCAGGCGTGGGCCTGGACGAAGGAGCCGACGGCCGTATCGAGCGCATCGGCGTCGATCCGGGCGAGGGTGCAGGTGAGTGTGGTGGCTACCGGCAGCCGGTCCGGGGCGCCATCGGGGACCTCGAGCGCGGTCAGGATGCCGGCGCCTTGGCCGTGGGCCCAGCGGATCACGCCTCGCACCGAGCGCGCCCCGCACAACAGGGCGCAGGCGGCCAGGCCGAGCAGCATCGGCAAAGGGTGCGTGACCAGGTGCGGAGCCCGCGGATCGGGCACCGTTACGAACCGCTGCCAGGAGCGCGGGGAGCGTGGCGGGCGTGCACAACTCCTCGCCACTGACGCCCAGTTGATCGGCGAGTTGACGGGAGGTGGGCAGGGTCGGGCAGGATGGCATACGGGCGCGGCCTTCACGATCTTGCGAGTGGAATCACAAGATCATGACGGGCTGCGCCCTTCGACGTTCGCGCATCTTCGTCCAAGATCCGAGCACGCCTCACGCCTGCCACCCCGGGAGACGTGGAACCCCGACGCAGCCGCAGCGACACGCGATGGCCTCGCACCCGCACCACGGGAACAAACCGGCGTGAACCGATCACCAGACGAACGCGAGATCACCGCTGACGGATCGAGGCTAACTATAATCCAGCGATAGCCTATCCTTTCTCCTTCCAGGAAAAGAACCAAGAAGTCGCGAACATCACAGCCGAGCAGGCGAACATTCCGGCACTCGTCCCGGCTTGATTTACCGCCGGGAAAACAACCCCCGCAATGAACGCCAGGACCGCCAGAACCGGAAAGACCCTCGCATTACTCCGGGCCTCGCTCATTTATTTCATCCTCTCGGAAAAGTGAACTGATAGCCTGCGAATGGCGCTACCGGCCGGGAATCCGGCCGGTAGCGCCTATTGATGGGAAACTCAAGGGCTTCCGCCTCGCCTGGCGCGTCGCCGCAGGTCAGCAGCTTGACGGCGAGAACCGCAAGAGTTTCCCATCAATAACTACGCCAGATCGGCGTTTTTTCCTGGATTACCACCATCGAGAGGACCAGCTCCTCTTTCGGTGGGAACGCGGCGTGTACCTGGCGTGCCGTCCGCTGCCCGGCCGCCATCTACGCAGAGCTGACTTGAGGCCCCACCTGCCGACGGAGCCGAGTGCGGCGCCACCGCCGCCGTAACCAGCGGCTCCGGAGATAGCCGCCCACATGATCTGGCTCCTGCTCGACCTCCGGTCTCCGGCCCATTGAGCACCGGCACTCGCCAGGCCTCCGGCGGCTACGGCGCAGACTGCCGCCGCTGTGCCGAAAGTGACGATTCCGCAGCCAGCTCCTGCCAAACCTCCGGCGATCCATACGCGGTTCCGCTTGACCCATCTGCCGACACCACTGCGCTTGACCGCTTGGGGCGGGCCAGCTTCTTGCCGTCGACCGTGACGGTCTCGGAGACGACGGTGGTGGTGGAGTTGGTCAGCCCGTCCAGCAGGGTGCTGGAGACCTGCCAGGTGGTGGCGGCCGCATCCGGCTTGGTGAACTCCGTCACCGTGCCCTCGGTGTCGGACAGGGTGAAGGTTCCGGTCACACTGCCCGTGAGGGAGACCGGCAGGGCGCCGTCGTTGCGCTCGATCCGCGGACCGGCGCCATCCTTGCCCTGGTCTCGACACCGTCGTACGACCCCTCGGTGTTCGTCGGCTCATCGTCAGAGCACGCCGATGCCTGGAAGAAGTTGCAGGCCGACAAGAACGACCCGCTGCTCAACCGGGCGTTGCGGGAGACCTGTCCGCCGGGATCCACGTTGAAGGTGGTCACCGCGGCCGCGGTGCTGGAGAACGACCTGTACACGTCCGTCGAGGACCCGACCGACACCCCGGAACCCTGGACCCTGCCCGAGACCACCACCCGACTGAACAACCAAGGAGACGTCCCCTGCGAGAATGCGTCGCTGAAGGCGGCCCTGCAGCACTCCTGCAACACGGTCTTCGCCAAGATCGGCTCCGACCTCGGCAGCGACAGGACGCTCGCGCAGGCGGAGGAGTTCGGCTTCGGCTCCGAACATCTGGTGCCTCTCCGCGCGAACTCGTCGGTCTACCCCGCGAAGACGAACCGCTCGCAGAACGCCCTCAGCGCGATCGGGCAGTACAACACCCGGGCCACTCCGCTCCAGATGGCGATGGTGGCAGCGGCGGTCGCGAATGACGGCACATTGATGCGCCCGTACTTGGTACGGGCGGCCCCCACCGACAGCCAGGCCACCGAACCGAAGGTGTTGAGCCATCCGATGTCCGAAGCCACCGCTCGCAAGCTGCAGCAGATGATGCGGGCCGTGGTCGACAGCGGTACCGGCACCGATGCCGCGATCACCGACGTCGAGGTCGGGGGCAAACCGGGCGTGGCTCAGACGGGCACTGGCAACAGCGAGAGCCCGTACTCATGGTTCATTTCCTACGCGAAGGCGGAGTCCGCCGAGAGCGCGTCGGTCGCGGTTGCCGCCGTCGTGCAGGACGCCGAGCCCGACCGAGCGGCCGCGCCCATCGCGCGGAAGGTGATGGAAGCGGTTCTGGACGAGTAGGCCGTCGCTAGGAGCCAAGCTGTGACCGCAGCCACTCCTCCACCTCACCGACATGCGCCGCCGCGGCCACCCGCGCCGCCTCCGGATCGCGGGCCGCCAACGCGCGGTGGATCGCCGCGTGTTCGCGGCGCGTGCGTTCGAACGCACCCTCCTCCTGGTAGCCGCGCCAGACGCGGGCCCGGAAGGTGCGTGAGGACAGGCCCTCCAGGATGGCGGCCATCGTGTCGTTGCCCGCGGCCACCGCGATCTCACGGTGGAAGGCCAGATCGTGGGCGAGGATCTCCTCGGGGTCGTCGGTGGCGTTCATCGCCTTCAGATGCTTCTCGACCTCGGCGAGCTGCTCGGGCGTGATCCGCGCGGCGGCCAGCGCGGTCGCCGTCGACTCCAGGATGCGGCGCACCTCCAGCAGTTCCACCAGACGCGGGCCCCGGGACAGATCGGCGACCACACCGAAGGTCTCCAGGAGGTCGCCCGCCTCCAACTGCGTGACGTAGATGCCCGAGCCGTGCCGGGCCTCCAGTACGCCCATCACGGTGAGCGCGCGGATCGCCTCGCGCATCGAGCTGCGGGAGATACCGAGTCGGGCCGCGAGGTCCCGCTCGGTCGGCAGCCGCTGGCCCGGCTCAAGACGCCCGTCCGCGATCAGCGCCTTGATCTGCTCGATGGCGCGCTGTGTCACGGTTCCCTTCTGGGGGGCCGTCTCCTCGTCCACGCCATTCCTCCACTCACCGCATGCGGCGAAGTGTATCCAGCGAAGTGGTCGGACCACTGGGGGCAGAGATCTGGGCAGTCTGCCGCCAGAGGGTGTTCTGCCATGTGAATGGTCTGATAAGTATGCGGACGTCTGCTCGTACACCCTCGACGAGGAGCCGCCAGTCGCACACGCGCCGCGCCCAGGACCGAACCCCGCAAGGCCCCCCGCCATCGACCGAAAGGCCTTCCGTGCCCCCGACCTCTGCCCGCATCACCGCGGTAGACACCTACGACATCCGCTTCCCCACCTCGCGCGAGCTCGACGGCTCCGACGCGATGAACCCGGACCCCGACTACTCGGCGGCCTACGTCGTGCTGCGCACCGACGCACCCGACGGGCACGAGGGGCACGGATTCAGCTTCACCATCGGGCGGGGCAACGAGGTCCAGGTCGCCGCGATCGACGCGCTGCGCGGGCATGTGGTGGGACGGCCCGTCGACGAACTGTGCGCCGATCCGGGGACGTTGAACCGCGACCTGATCGGCGACAGCCAACTGCGCTGGCTGGGCCCCGAGAAGGGCGTGATGCACATGGCGATCGGGGCGGTCGTCAACGCCGTATGGGATCTGGCCGCCAAGCGCGCCGCCAAGCCGCTGTGGCGGCTCCTCGCCGACGCCGAACCCGAGTGGATCGTCCGCCAGATCGACTTCCGGTACCTCACCGACGCGCTGACGCCCGAGGAAGCGCTGGAGATCCTGCGCCGGGGCCGGGCGGGTGCCGAGGAGCGCAGGAGCCATCTGCTACGACGCGGCTACCCCGCCTACACCACCTCCGCCGGCTGGCTCGGCTACGACGACGAGAAGCTCACCCGGCTCGCCGCCGAGGCCGTCGCCGACGGCTTCCGGCAGATCAAGCTGAAGGTGGGCGCCGACCTGGCCGACGACGTACGGCGCTGCCGCGTCGCCCGCGCGGTCGTCGGCCCGGACATCCGCCTCGCGATCGACGCCAACCAGCGCTGGGACGTCGACGAGGCCATCCGCTGGACCCGGGCCCTCGCCGAGTTCGACCCGTACTGGATCGAGGAACCCACCAGCCCCGACGACGTCCTGGGCCACGCGGCGATCCGCAAGCAGGTCGCCCCGGTGAAGGTCGCCACCGGCGAACACGTCCAGAACCGGGTCGTGTTCAAGCAGCTCCTCCAGGCCGGCGCCCTGGACATCGTCCAGATCGACGCGGCCCGCGTCGGAGGCGTCAACGAGAACCTCGCCATCCTGCTGCTGGCGGCCAAGTTCGGCGTGCCGGTCTGCCCGCACGCGGGCGGGGTCGGACTGTGCGAACTCGTCCAGCACCTCTCGATGTTCGACTACGCGGCGGTCACCGGGACCACCGAGAACCGGGTCATCGAATACGTCGACCATCTGCACGACCACTTCCTCGACCCCGTGGTCGTCCGCGAGGGTCACTACACGGCACCCACCGCGCCGGGCTTCTCGGCCGCCATGCGGCCCGAGTCGATCGCGCGGTACACCTTCCCGGACGGCGCCTTCTGGGCGGCGGACCTCCAGACGCAGAAGAAGGGGCACACGGCATGACCGACTTCGAGGGTCTCAAGGCCCTGGTGACGGGGGGCGCCTCCGGAATCGGCCGGGCCACGGCGGAACTTCTCGCGGCGCGCGGCGCCCAGGTCGCCGTCCTCGACCTCGACCCGTCCTCGGTCGGCAAACCACTGCGCGCGTACCGCGCCGACGTCACCGACGACACCGAGGTACGGCAAGCGGTCGCCGCCGCCGTCGCCGACCTCGGCGCTCTGGACGTGCTGATCAACAACGCGGGCATCGGCGCCCAGGGCACCGTCGAGGACAACGACGACACCGAATGGCACCGCGTCCTGGACGTCAACGTCGTCGGCATGGTCCGCACGGCCCGCGCCGCCCTCCCGCACCTGCGCCGGTCGCGGCACGCGGCGATCGTCAACACCTGTTCGATCGCCGCCACCGCGGGTCTGCCGCAGCGGGCGCTGTACAGCGCGACCAAGGGCGCGGTGTATGCGTTGACCCTCGCCATGGCCGCCGACCACGTCCGCGAGGGCATCCGCGTCAACTGCGTCAACCCCGGTACGGCGGACACCCCGTGGATCGGCCGCCTGCTCTCCAAGGCGCCCGACCCGGCCGCCGAACGCGCTGCCCTGGAGGCCCGCCAGCCCTCCGGCCGCCTGGTCTCGGCCGCCGAAGTCGCGGGCGCCATCGCCTACTTGGCGAGCCCGCAGTCCGGCGCCACCACCGGCACCGCCCTTGCGGTCGACGGCGGTATGCAGGGCCTGCGCCTGCGGCCGGTGGAGCGGTGACCCGGCTCGGCTTGGGCGCCGCCGCCCTCGGCAACCTCTACACCGAGGTCACCGAGGAGCAGGCGTACGAGGCGGTCGTCGCCGCCTGGGAGTGCGGCATCCGCGACTTCGACACGGCCCCGCACTACGGCCTCGGCCTCTCCGAGCGCCGCCTGGGCGCCGCCCTGCGCGAGCGGCCGCGCGGGGAGTACACGATCTCGACGAAGGTGGGCCGCCGACTGGAGGCGTCGGACGCGGGCGGCGACGACCTGGCCCACGGCTTCGCCGTCCCCGCCACCCACCGCCGGGTGTGGGACTTCACCGAGGACGGCATACGACGCACCCTGGACGCCAGTCTGGAACGGCTCGGCCTCGACCGCGTGGACATCGTCTACCTCCACGACCCCGACGACCATGCCGAGGTGGCCTTCCGCGAGGGCTATCCGGCGCTGGAGAAGCTCCGCTCCGAGGGCGTGGTCGGCGCGACAGGCGCCGGCATGAACCAGGCGGAGATGCTGACCCGCTTTGTTCGTGACACCGACGTCGACGTGGTGCTGTGCGCCGGCCGCTACACCCTGCTCGACCGGAGCGCGCTCACCGAACTGCTCCCCGTCGCCGAGGAACGGGGCGTATCGGTGGTCATCGGCGGGCCCTTCAACTCCGGGCTCCTGGCGGACCCGGGGCCGGGATCGACGTACAACTACGCCCAAGCGCCTGCGGGGTTGACCGACCGGGCCCTGCGCATGAAGGAGATCGCCGAGCGCCACGGCATCACCCTGCGCGCCGCCGCCCTGGCCTTCTGCGCGGCCCATCCGGCGGTGACCGGCGTCCTGGTGGGCGCCCGTTCGGCCGCCGAAGTCCACGACTGCGCCGCTCAGTTCGCCACCCCGATACCGGCCGCCTTCTGGCGGGATCTCCGGGAGGAGCCGTCATGAGGGTCGCCCTGCACACCAAGGTCCGCGCGGACCGCATCGCCGACTACGAGGCCGCCCACCGCGAGGTCCCGGCCGAGCTCACGGCCGCCATCCGGGCCGCGGGTGCGAGGTCCCGGGCGATCTGGCGCAGCGGTACCGACCTCTTCCATCTCCTGGAGTGCGAGGACTATGCCGCTCTCCTCGCCGAGCTGGAGAAACTCACGGTCAACGTGGCCTGGCAGGCACACATGGCCGAGCTGCTGGACGTCGTGCACGACTACTCCGGCGAGGATGCGGAGGCCGGTCTGCCCGTCGTATGGGAGCTGCCATGACGGTCGACGCACACGTCCATGTCTGGGACCTGTCCGTACGCGACCAGGACTGGATCGGCCGGAACAGCCCGATCCGACGCGACTTCACGGTCGCCGACCTGGCACCCCGGGCGCGCGCGGCCGGGGTCGACCGGGCGGTCCTCGTCCAGACCGTCACCGTGCGGGAGGAGACCCCGGAGTTCCTCGCCCTTGCCGACGAACACGACCTCATCGCCGGGGTGGTGGGCTGGACCGACCTGACCGGCCCGGATGTCGCCGAGGAGCTGGCCCGCCTGCGGGAACTCCCCGGTGGGCGGTACCTCAAGGGCATCCGCCACCAGGTCCAGGGGGAGGCGGATCCGCGGTGGCTGCTGCGGGCGGACGTACGCCGAGGTCTGGCCGCCGTCGCCGAGGCGGGGCTGGTCTACGACCTCGTGGTCCTGCCCCACCAGCTCCCCGCCTGCGCCAAGGCCGCCGCCGCCCTCCCCGAACTCACCTTCGTTCTCGACCACTTGGGCAAGCCGCTCGTCGCTTCCGGCGCCCTGGAGCCCTGGGCCACCGACATCCGCGCCCTGGCCGCGCTGCCCAACACGGTCTGCAAGCTCTCCGGCCTGCTCACCGAGGCCGACCCCGCATCCTGGACCGTCGACGGCCTGCGCCCGTTCGCCGACACCGTGCTCGACGCCTTCGGCCCGGACCGGCTGATGTTCGGCTCGGACTGGCCGGTGTGCACCCAGGTCGCCTCCTACGGCGAAGTCCTCGCCATCACACGGGAGTGGGCAGACGCCGACGAGATCTTCCACGGCACCGCGGTCCGCGTCTACGACCTCTGAGCCACACCCGCCAGCCGCGTCGGCGGCATGTACTCCCGCACATACGTCCGCTCCCAGCACGCGCCCGTCTCCCGCAGCTCGCGCCAGGTCGTGTAGCGGTAGCGGAAGAGGCGGGCGCGGATGTAGCGGGGCGGGGCGTCGGGCGGGAAGGGGGAGTGGCGCAGGAGCTTGAGGGTGGCAGGGTCGTTCTCCAGGAGGCGCTCCACCAGAGCGCCGAACCAGGAACCGGCGTAGGCCGGGGACAGCGCGGCGAACCACATCATCCAGTCCAGCCGCAGGTGGTACGGCGCGAACTGCCGGGGCCAGTGCCGGGGATCGCCGGGCTTGCCCTTGAACTCGTACTCCCGCCAGTCGGAGTCCTCGCGCGGTACGTCCTCGTCCGTGCCCTCGACGACCACCTCGTAGCGGACACGGCTCACGCTGCCGAACGCGCCGTAGGTGTTGACCAGATGGAGCGGGTCGAAGGAGCGGTTCATCACCTGACGGCGGGAGATCATGTTGCGGACCGGGCGGTAGCTGAGGGCGAGGAGCAGGGCGGAGACCGCGAGGACCACGGCCTGGTACCAGACGGGCGCGTCGGGGACCGAGGAGGGTGCCGCGTCCGGGAGGCGGAGCGCCGACACCGCCAGCACGATGGTGATCCAGTTCAGCCAGGAGAAGTTGCCCGACAGCACCAGCCACAGCTGGGTGAGGATCATCAGGGACGCGGCGGCGGTCGCGACGGGCTGCGGGGTGAACAGCAGGAACGGCACGACGAGTTGGGTGAAGTGGTTGGCGGCCACCTCGGCGCGGTGCAGCGGCCGGGGGAGATGGTGGAAGAACCAGCTCAGCGGGCCGGGCATCGGCTGGGTCTCGTGGTGGTGGTCCAGGCAGGTGAGCTTTCGCCAGCACTCGTCGCCCCGCATCTTGATCAGGCCCGCCCCGAACTCGACGCGGAACAGGATCCAGCGCAGCAGGAACAGCACGACGATCGGCGGGGCCACCTCGTCGTTGCCGAGGAGGACGGCGAGGAAGCCCACCTCCAGCAGCAGGGACTCCCAGCCGAAGGAGTACCAGGTCTGACCGACGTTGACGATGGAGAGGTAGAGCACCCAGGGCACCAGCCACAGCACCATGCCGGCCCACAGCGGGAGCAGTCCGTCCAGCCCCGCGAGCAGTGCCGCCGACACCGCGCAGCCCGACCAGGCGCACACCGCGAAGAGACGGTCCGAGTAGCGGAAGTGGAACAGGCTCGGCGCCGCCCTGAACGGCACCCGCGCCAGATAGCGCGGGACGGGCAGCATGCCCCGCTCGCCGATGAGCGCACGGAACTGGAGCGCCGCCGTCAGGAAGGCGACGAGGTACACCCCGGCCAGGGCCCGCTGGAAGACCAGTCGGCTCAGCCAGTACTCGGGTGCGGTGAACCACTCCACGGCCTGCGCTCCTTCGTCCATTGTCCCGCCGACAGCCCTCGCTGCCTGGTCACTCTCTGTATATCTCCGGTTGCGTAACCCATGCGGGTGAAGCAGACAATAGTCACGAACTGCCCCATAAGAGGCGGGAGAACGTGGTGCGAACACCTACCGGAACCCTGGTCACGGCCTGCGCGCTCGCTACGGCGCTCCTGGTCACCGGCTGCGGCTCGGAGAACGACAAGGGCACGGCGGCGAGCGGGGAAGTCTTCCTCCAGCCGGTCGCGGCACAGGGACCCGATCCCTTCACGGACTCCACAGCCACCTCCACGGCTACCCAGCCGCCCGTCACCCGAACGCCGCAGTCCACCCCGACGGCCGACGGTGTGCGCTCCTACCTCGGCTCCACGCCCGGCCTCTACGGCGGTACCGAACGCGTCGGCAGCTGCGATGTGAACCGGCAGATCGGCTACCTGACCGCCGACCAGGGCAAGGCACGCGCCTTCGCCGGGGCCGCCGGCATCTCCCAGGCCGGGATCCCGGACTATCTGCGCGGTCTCGCCCCGGTCGTGCTGCGCGCCGACACCCGGGTCACCAACCACGGGTACCGCGACGGGCGGGCGACCACCTACCAGGCCGTCCTCCAGGCCGGCACCGCCGTCCTCGTCGACAACCGGGGCGTGCCGCGGGTGCGCTGCGCCTGCGGCAACCCCATCGAGCCGCCCGTGGCGACGCAGGGCAGCCCCGCCACCAGCGGCCGCGCGTGGTCCGGCTATCGGCCGGCCCAGGTCATCGTGGTGACTCCGGCGCCCCAGGTGATCACCAGCATCACGATCATCAACATCGTCAACAACACCTGGATCGAACGGCGGATCGGGCACGAGGTCGATTACGACCGGCCCGTGCCCCGTCCGGAACCGCTGAAGCCGACACCCAGCACTCCGAGTCCGGACGACAGCCTGTCCCCGGACGACGAGAGCACCGAGCCCTCCGACGAGCGCACCGGCTCCACCACGCCCGAGGGCACGCCGACGGAGTGTGTGACCCCCACGGTCACGGTCACGCCCGGTGCCACCGAGGACGTACCGACGCAACCGCCGACACCGACGGACTGCCCCACCGCCACCGTCACGGCCACCCCGCCGACGACCGAGCCGGAAAGCCCGCTCGTGCCCACGGAGGAGGACACCGGGACCGAGTCGACGCCGCCCGACTCCGGCGGCACCGTGCCCGACCAGCCGGACACCTCCCTCGACTCCTCGGACGAGATCGGCCCCGGCGCCGTGCCGGACACGCCCGACGTGCCGGACGGCGGCGGGCTGATCCCCGACGATCCCGAGGAGCGGTCCGCCTCGGGCAGCATCTTCGGCAGCCCGACGGATGTCTTCGACAGCTGACGGCGCGCTCCCCGGTCAACCGCCCCCAGTCGAAGAATCGGACAAATCCTGGCAAGGTGGGCCCATGGTTGATCGGGGAGCGAGCGCCCTGTCACTCCCGGACGACTGGCCCGCCCACCCGGATCCGATCCTGGCGCTCAACCGCATGGGCAGCTTCGACTGGGACCTGGACACCGGCCTGTTCCACATGGACGCCCAGGCCCACGAGGTCTTCGACCTGCGCCCCGACGAGTACGACGGCCACCCCGAGAGCCTCGCCGTCCGGGTCCCCCGGCCGGAGGGGTACCGCCTGGACGCCCTGGTTGCCCAGGCGATGAAGGACGGCAGCGAGAACTACGGCGCCTACTTCCGTATCCGCCGCCGCGACGGCTCCCTGCGCTGGACCCACACCCAGGGCTACATCCGGCGCGACGAGACGGGCCGCCCGCGCCGCATCATCGGCATCGTCCGGGACGCCACCGAGGAGCTGAGCGAGAGCGCGGCACGCCGGGACCAGGCCCAGTTGGACGAGGCGCGCCGCCGGCAGACGAACGTCGTCGAGCTGACCACCGCCGCCCTCGCGCACGCCCGCACGGTCCAGGACGTCATCGACGTCCTCAAGGACACCCACGGCCTCACCCATCTGGGCGCCACCAGCCTGGTCATGGGACTGGTCGAGGCCGGCCGTATCCGGCTGATCGCCGAGGGCCCGGCGGGCAGCTTCGTGCCCGGCACCCGGGTCACCCGGATCGACGAGCCGTACCCGATGAGCGAGGTCGTACGGACCCTCACCCCGCGGTTCATCGAGTCACCGGAGGAGTTCGCGGACGGCTACCCCGTGCTGTGGCCGCACATCACCGACCTGGACATCACCTCGGCCGCCTATCTGCCGCTGATCGCCCAGGCCCGCCCGATCGGCGCCATGGGCCTGCTCTACAGCGACCGGCGAGGCTTCTCCGCCGAGGAGCGCAACGTCTTGGTCGCCCTCGGCAGCAGCATCGCGCAGAGCCTGCAACGGGCCATGTTCTACGAGCAGGAGAAGGACCTGGCCACCGGCCTCCAGCAGGCCATGCTGCCGCGCACCATCCCCAGTGTCCCCGGCGCCGACGTCGCCGTCCGCTATCGGGCCGGCACCGCCGCCGGCACCCTCGGCCGGGACATCGGCGGCGACTGGTACGACCTGATCCCGCTGCCCGGCGGCCGGGTCGGCGCGGTCATCGGCGACGTCCAGGGCCATGACACCCACGCCGCCGCCGTCATGGGTCAACTCCGCATCGTGCTGCGCGCCTACGCCGCCGAGGGGCACACCCCCGCCACAGTGATGGCCCGCGCCTCCGTCTTCCTCCACGAGCTGGACACCGACCGCTTCGCGACCTGCCTGTACGCCGAGGCCGACCTGTCCACCGGCGTGGTGCAGGCGGTGCGCGCCGGGCACATCGACCCGCTCGTACGGCAGCCCGACGGCACCTGTCGGCGGGTCGCCATGGAGGGCGGTCTTCCGCTCGGCCTCTCCGCCGAGTTCGGGCGCCTGGAGTACCCGGTGCGCACCCTCGAACTCGACCCCGGGCACACGCTGCTGCTGTGCACCGACGGCCTGGTGGAACAGCCCGGCTTCGACCTCGACGAAGGCATGCAGACGCTCACGGCCCTGGTCGCCGACGGCCCCGACGACGTGCGCAAACTCGCCGACCGGCTGATCGAGGTCGCCGAAGAGCGCGGAGGCGACGACGACGTGGCGCTGCTTCTGCTGCGGCGCCGGGGCCTGGACGCCCCGCAGGCCGGCGGACGGCTCCAGCAGCATGTGGCGCCCGGCGACCCCGAGGCCCTCACCCAGGCCCGGCACATGATCCGGGCCGCCGTGCGCGCCTGGGGCTCCGGCGAGCGGGCCGACGAGATCGAACTGGTCGCCGACGAGCTGATCACCAACGCCCTGATGCACACCGAGGGCTCCGCGATCGTCACCCTGCGGGTCCTGACCGGCGCCGGCCGGCGGCTGCGCGTGGAGGTGGAGGACTCATCCAGCGCCCTGCCCCGGCGCCGCGAGGCGGGCGCCGACGGGGTCTCCGGACGCGGGCTGCTCCTGGTCGAGCTGCTCACCGACGTGTGGGGGGTGGAGGCGCGCGGCGGGGGCAAGGCGGTGTGGTGCGAGTTCATGGTCCCGGGGCGGAACTGAGCCGCCCCCGGTGGCACTCTGGACCTATGCCGGAACTCCCCGAGGTCGAAGCACTCAAGGACTTCCTCACCGAGCACCTGGTCGGCCACGAGATCGTCCGGGTACTGCCCGTCGCGATCAGCGTCCTGAAGACGTACGACCCACCGCCGGCCGCCGTCGAGGGCCGCCAGGTCACCGCGGTGCACCGGCACGGCAAGTTCCTGGACCTCACGACGGCGGACGGCCCCCACCTGATCACGCACCTCGCCCGCGCGGGCTGGCTGCACTGGAAGGACCGCCTCCCCGACGGCCCGCCCAAACCCGGCAAGGGCCCGCTGGCCCTGCGGGTGGCCCTGGAGACCGGCGAGGGCTTCGACCTGACCGAGGCGGGCACCCAGAAACGGCTGGCGGTCTACGTCGTCCAGGACCCGCAGGAGGTCCCCGGCATCGCCCGACTCGGCCCCGACCCGCTGGCCGACGACTTCGACGAAGCCCGCCTCGCGGCCCTCCTGAAGGACGAGCGCCGCCAGATCAAGGGGGCCCTGCGGGACCAGAGCCTGATCGCCGGCGTCGGAAACGCCTACAGCGACGAGATCCTGCACGCGGCGAAGATGTCCCCGTTCAAGCTGGCCGCGAAGCTGACCCCGGAGGAGACCAGCACCCTCTACCAGGCCCTGCGCACCACCCTGACGGAGGCGGTTGAGCGCTCCCGGGGGCTTGCGGCGGGCCGTCTGAAGGCGGAGAAGAAGAGCGGACTGCGTGTCCACGGCCGCACCGGCGAACACTGCCCGGTCTGCGGCGACACCATCCGCGAGGTCTCCTTCAGCGACTCCTCCCTCCAGTACTGCCCGACCTGCCAGACCGGCGGCAAGCCCCTGGCGGACCGGCGGCTGTCCCGGCTGCTCAAGTAGCCCGAGAGGCCCGTCAGTTGGCGCGCGGCCACCACTCGAACATGAGGATCGTCGCATCGTCGCGCAGCCGGTTGCTCGGCGAGTCGATGATCGAGTGGATGAGACGGCGCAGCGTCTCCGGCGCCAGCTCGCCCGCCGCGGTGGCCCGGATGACGTAGTCGGCGAACCGCTCCAGGCCGAACTCGCCGCCGTCCGCGGCACGCGCCTCGGTGACGCCGTCGGTGTACATGAGCACCCGGTCGCCGGGTTCGAGGGCGATCTCGTGGGTCTGGCGCGGCTTCACGGCGAACTGGCCCGGCAGGCCCATCGGCGGATCGGCCTCGTGCTCCATGGCGTCCACGAGCAGCCGCCCGCCACGGATCAACAGCGGTACGGGATGCCCGCAGTTGCTCCAGCGCAGCATGCCGCTCTCCAGGTCGAGCTGGGCGAGGATGCCGGTGCAGAACTGGTCCGGGAGCCACTGCGCCAGCGCGTCGTCCACACACGAGACCAGCTCCGGCAGATCCGCCCCGGTGCGCCGCGCGTTGCGGAAGGCGGCGAGCGAGACGGCGGTGGTCAGCCCGGAGGCGAGGTTGTGGCCCATGGCGTCCAGCACCGCGGTGTGCAGGGTCGTCTCGGTGAGCGAGTGGTCGAAGGCGTCGCCGCCGATCTCGTAGGCGGGCTCCAGCACTCCGGTGGACACCACGTGCGAGGTACCGATCGTGCGCGGCGGCAGGAAGGCGCGGAGCATCTCGGCGGGCAGCTGCATCGGCTCGGAGCGGGTGCGCCGTACGAAGGAGTCCTTGTACGCCCGCTTGGACGTGATCATCATGGCCAGGAGGGCGGCGAGGGTCCGGCCGCGGCGCAGGGTGCGCGGGGTCAGGGACGGCGAGTGCACCGCCAGGACGCCGAGCCGCTCCGCGCCGTCGACCAGGGGAAACCAGACCGTCAGACCGCCGCTCTCGAACTCCTCCACGCGCAGGGACTGCGTCCGGTACGTCCAGCCCGCGAGCGAGCCGTCGATCCGGAGCGCCGAGGCCACATCGGTCAGCGGGACGAGCTGGTGTTGCTGGAGGTCGGCGAGATAGACCACGGAGTGCTGCAGGCCCAGGGCCTTGGAGCAGCGGGCCACGGCGGTGGACAGGTCAAGCGAGGCGTTCGCCGGATCGGCGAGGAACTCCTCCAGCGGACCGTCGCCGGCGTCGGGCGTCCCCACCTGCTCTCTCCCCTCGTCGGGACCGGGCCTGGTCGAGTGCGTCCCCAGCAGTGTCACACCGGTGCCCTGGGCCCGCCCGCCGACAGGGGCGGACGGGTCAGGCGGAGGGAAGGGTCACCAGACGTTCCCCGTCCGAGGTGCGCAGCTCGTAGCGGTCGATCTCGTCGGCGCGGAAGGCGGCGGCGCCCATCATGGTGTTCTCGCGGGCGTCGTGCCGGCCCACCGTCCAGCTGGTGACCATCTGCTCCGAGCCGTCGCGGCCGACGGCGATCAGACGGCAGGAGCGGGGGCCCGCGCCGTCCTTGACCTTCAGTTCGACCTGGGTGCCCCATGGCTCGTTCTCGGCGGTCACCTGGGCCCACACCCCGGAGCGCTCGTCGGTGGCCGAGACCCGTCGCACCGTCGAGTCGCCGTCCGTCGCCATCATCGCGATCCCCGGTGCGGCCAGCGCCACGGCCGCCGACGCGGCCAGCCCGAACAGCAGGCGCCTGCGGCCCGTACGGTTGCGTCCCGCGACCTCGCCCAGCAGGCGGTCCAGCAGACGGGGGCCCGGTTTGGCCATCGGGTGCACGGAGCGGGGAGTTGCCCGCCGGTACAGCATCAACTGCCGGGTCGCGGGCCCGAACTCCGTCACGTGTGCCGCGCAACTGGGGCACTCCATGAGGTGATCCTCGAAGCGGAAGGCGTCCGCCTCGTCCAGCACGCCGAGCGCGTACGCGGCGACGTCGCGATGCCTCTCCAGGGACCTCATGCGAATCCTCGTGCCGTTGGGTGTGGGGTGGGTTACTCCTTGCTCCCACCCGTACGCACCGGACAGCCGAATCACTCAAGGCACACCCAGAATCACCAACCTTGGGATTCGGAGCGGCCAGGGCGGCGGATTGGTCCCGTTCCGGAAAAAGTTTCCGGACGGCGTCGCCTTCGAACCTCCGCCTAGACCCGTACTTAGCAGGTCACCCGATCGTGAAGACCAAGCGGTCGTAGCTGATCGCTCGCCGGTCGGAACCGCAGCAGCGATGGCCGTCTCGGTCCGGCCCGGCCGGGATCGGACGCCGTGAGGCCGATGCGGAGAACCTTTTCGGCGACCTGCGAAGTACGGGCCTAGAACAGGTGGATCGCCAAGTGCCCCAGCGGCAGGCCCAGCTGCCACGCCGGCGTCCACACCTTCGGGCCCTCGTCCTCACCCCCGACCGCGCCGCCGCCCGGCACCGCGTTGAGATCCGGCGCGAGCAGCTCGGTCTCCTCCAGCCAGCGCCAGGCCGCCTCGGCGAGATCCAGGTCGGGCGCGGGGGCGCCGGACTCGATCGCCTCGGCGGCCAGCTTCGCCATGCGTTCGCGCACCCAGTCCTGCCACGGCTGGTCGTACGCCGTCAGCGACAGCCAGGTGTCGAGCTGGGACACGACCCGGATACCGGGGAGCTCACCCCCGGTGTCGGACAGGAAGATCGTCAGCGCGAGCGCGTCCCGCCCGGCGCGGAACTCGAAGGACGTCGGCGGCATCAGATCGCCGGTCCGCAGCAGCTCGTCGGCGATGTACTCGGCGTACAACCACGCCATGGGGACGGTGAGTTCACCACCGCCGGTGCCGTCCGTGCTCTCTTGGCCTCTGTGCAACATCCCTTCCTGCCTTCCTCCGGTGCGTACGCGTCGCCCGACCCGGGGCCCAAGCCAGGACCCCATCCGGAACACGGATGAAGACAGCCGATTACTCAACCATGGTCCACGGCAAGGCGCTTTACGGAGGTTTGACTCGGCTCACGGTTTCACCGCAGGTCGGCCGCGTATCCGGGAAGCACCCGGCGCAGGGCGCGCAGCGCGTAGTACGCGCGGGACTTCACGGTACCGGGCGGGATGCCGAGGGCCTGCGCGGCTTCCGCCACACTGGCCCCCTTGAAGTACACCAGCACCAGGACTTCACGGTGCTCCGGAGTGAGTGTCTTCACAGCCTCGCGCACATCGAGGGTCGCCGCCGCCCGCTCGGCATGATCGGCGCACACCCGGGCGTTCTCCAGGATCGCGTCGCCGACCTCGGCGGGCCGCGCCTGCCGGGCCCGGCGCGCGTCTATGGCGAGCCGCCGGCCGACGGTGAGCAGCCAGGGCCGAACGGAGTCGAAGTCGTCGGCGCGCAGGGCCTCGGGATGCTGCCAGGCGCGTACCAGGGTCTCCTGCACCAGATCCTCGGCGCGCTGCCGGTCTCCGTCGCAGAGCCTGAGCAGCAGCGCGAAGAGAGGCCGGCCGTGCTCGCGCTGCAGCGCGGCGAGCTCGTGCTCGGCGGTCGTCCCGTTGATGAGAGTGGTTCCGGCCGTCATGGCCGTATGGCATCGCAGGGCGCCGTTCGAGGACAGGCCGCGCACACGGATCTGCGGCGGACGGTCGATCGCGTCGACGAACGGTTCGACGAACGGTCCCGGCCACCGTTCCCGCGCGGCCGGACGGGCTAATGGGCGTGTCGGAACCATGTCCCGGTGTGTCGCGATTCTTACCTATTGATGCGTAAATACGACTACATCGGGGTGAGTGATGATCGCACGCAGTCGACAGGTGGCCCTGGCCCTCACGGCCCTCCTCGCCGCGGGCGCGGCCTGCCAGGCCGACCGGCAGGACTCCCCGGGGCATCCCGCCCCGTCCGCCACGGGCCCCCGCGGCTTCACCCTCGTCGCCTCCGGCGACGTCCTCCCGCACAGCTCGATCATCGACCGCGCCCGGTTCGACGCCGGCGGCAGGGGCTATGACTTCCGCCCCATGTTCGCCGGGGTGAAACCCCTCGTCACCCGCGCCGACCTGGCCCTGTGTCACATGGAGACGGTCTACGGGGAGAACGGCGACTACACCGGATACCCCGCCTTCAAATCGCCGCCCGAGGTCGCCGCGGGCCTCGCCGCCACCGGCTACGACGGCTGCTCCACCGCCTCCAACCACAGCCTCGACGACGGCGCCGACGGCATCCGCCGCACCCTGGACGCCCTCGACCGGGCCGGCGTACGGCACGCCGGATCCGCCCGCGCGGAGGCCGAGGCGCGCACGGTCACCGTGCTGCGCGCGGGTCAGGCACAGGTGGCGCACCTCGCCTACACCTACGACACCAACGGCTATCCACTCCCGCCCGGACAGCCCTGGGCCGTCAATCTCATCGACGAGGGCCGGATCCTCGCCGACGCCCGGGCCGCTCGCCGGGCGGGCGCCGACGTGGTCGTCGTATCGCTGCACTGGGGCACCGAATGGCAGGATGAGCCCGACCAGCGGCAGCTGACCCTGGCCCGCTCCCTCACCGCCGCCCGCACCGGCGACCGCCCCGCCGTCGACCTCATCCTCGGCACCCACGCCCACGTCCCGCAGGCCTACGAGAAGGTCAACGGCACCTGGGTCATCTACGGCATGGGGGACCAGATCGCCGGCCAGATGTACAACAACGACGGCAGCCCCGACCCGCGCGGGAACCAGTCCACGATCGGCCGCTTCACCTTCGCCCCGCCGAAGCGCCCCGGCGGACGCTGGGAGGTGGCCAAGGCCGAATTCGTCCCTCAGCTCTTCGACATCGACGCCGGGCGGGTGGTCAACCTCAACCGGGCGCTCGGACAGGGCGCCGACGTCAGGGGTGTGCGGGACCGGATCCGGGACGTGGTGTTCAGCCGGGGCGCGGACAAGGACGGGCTGGTGATGGGGGAGTAGGGGCCCCTTTGGAGCGTCAGTCGACGTCGACGTGGTCGAAGGTTTTGAGGATCTCCGTCAACACCTTGACGCACGCCCGCACGTCGGCATCCGTCAGATCTCCCCCGACCTGCCGGTTCAGCTCGTGCTCACGGGCGAGGACGGCGGTGATGACGTTCCGGCCCCCGTCCGTGAGCCGGATCAGCGAGGAGCGCTGGTGCGCCGGGTTGCCCGTTCTTGCGTTCGAGCCAGACGTACGGTCCGAAGCGCGCGACCACCGGCCGGTCGAGCAGCTCGCTCCAGAAGGCCGCCAGCCGGTCCGGATCGGCGGAGTCGACGATCACACAGTTGATGTCCATGGCCACCAACCTGCCAGCGGGAGCGTTACGGCACCACGGTCACCGGCCAGCGCCCCGCCTTCACCAGCCGGATCGCCACCGAGCCGACGATCCGGTGGCCGGCCTGCTCCGAGGCGCCGACCACCACGGCGTCCGCCTTGAGGTCGTCCGCCGCCTTCACCAGGCCGTTGTACGGGTCGCCGCGGAAGGTGTGGAACTCCCAGCGCACATCGAATATCCCCTTGGTCTGCTCCGTCGCGTGCCGGATCTGGGCCACCAGATCCTCGGCGATCTCGTCGGTCACCTCGGCGACCGGCGCCCCGAGCGCCGCGCCCGCCGACATCACCGGCTGGACGTACACCACGGCGAGCAGAGCGTGCTGGCGCCGGGCGAGACCACCCGCGTAGGCCGCCGCCCGCAGTGAGGAGTCGGAGCCGTCCACCCCGACCACGATGACCTTCGGCCCGTCCGTACCCCGCTCGAACCGGTGCGCGTGCTGTTCCGTCACGGCTGTGAGGCTATCGGAACCCCCAGGTCCGGACGTCGTGCCCGCCCTCGACGGGCGAGGAAGCCGACCCCTTCCTACCCTCGAAACCATGAGTGCCACCGTGGAGGCCGCCCCGGCCAAGGACGCCGCGGGCCCGATACGGCCGCCCGGCACCGTTGTCCCCGGCAGGGCTCGCGAGGGTTTCGCCACGTTCTTCGGCGCCCTTGGACCGCTCTGTTGCGCCACCCGCCGGGTCCGCCGCCACGCCACCCTCACCGACGCGGAGAGGGAACGGATCGTCGAGCGGGCCGACGCCCGGCGCGACTCCGAGACCGACGGCATCTCCCTGGACCTGATACCCCGTGACCGGAGCGCCCCCTACGGCGTGATGGAGCTCATGGCCGCAGAACTGTGCGCCGCCGGCCCCAGGCTGGGCATCCGCCGGTGGTTCGTCTCCGTACCGTCCCAGCGCAAACTCCGGGGAAACGGGCACCCGAAGGGCGGCCCGCGCCCCGCGAGCACCGCGGCGCTGCCCTCGCTGACGGCGCTCGGCCTCGACGGAGGGGACGAGGCCGGGCGCGCCGGGCCGGACGCGGACCTGCCCGAACAGGTCCGCGTCCGGTACCGCGAACGCGAACGGCCGCGCGCCGACGGCGCCGGCCCCTACCTCGTCGGCATCGCCTTCGTCCGGCTGCGCGACCGGTCCGGCGGCCACCAACTCGCGCCGCCGCTGACGTACCCCGGATGTGACCCGGCTGACGGCCCGTCATGGGCCGGGTGGGTGGAATCCTGCCGCCGCTGAGGTGTCGTCGTGGTGCGTCGGTGTCCGGCCGGGCGACTGATGAGTCATGCAGAAGGATCAGTTGCTCCCCCGGCTGCTCACCCGCCGCCGGGCCCTGCTCGCCGGCGCCGCCGCCGTCGGGGCGGCCGGCACCGCCGGGCTGTTCTCGCTGGGCGCGGACGCCGAGCCGGTCAGGCCCGCCGCCGCCCCGGCCGCCGGCCCCCAGGCGCGCCGCGCGCTCAAGCCCTCCGCCTACCGCCTCCAGCCCCTCACCGGCTACGGCCCGCCCCAGGCGGCCCCCCGCCGCACCCTGGCCCGCCGCACCCCGCTGCTGCGGGTGTCCGGCCGCGGCCGGACCATGGTGCTGACCTTCGACGACGGCCCCGACCCCCGCTACACGCCCGCCATCCTGGACACCCTCGCCGAGTACGAGGTGCGGGCGATGTTCTTCGTGTGCGGGGAGATGGCGGCCACCCGACCGGACCTGCTGGAGCGGATGGCGGAGGAGGGCCATGTGGTCGGCAACCACACCTGGTCCCACCCGCTGCTGACCCGGCTGACCCGCGGTCAGATCCGCTCCCAGATGGAACGCACCTGCGACATCATCGAGGAGGCCTACGGCGAACGCCCCCAGTGGTTCCGCGCGCCCTACGGCGCCTGGAACCGCGCCGCCTTCCAGCTCGGCGCCGATCTGGGCATGGAACCGCTGGCCTGGACGGTCGACACCCTCGACTGGACCACCCCCGGCAGCCGGACCATCGTCGGCCGGGTCGAGAAGGGCGCCGCCCCCGGCGTCGTGGTGCTCTCGCACGACGCCGGGGGCGACCGCACCCAGAGCGTCCGCGCGCTGCGGGACTATCTGCCCAAGCTGCTGGACGCCGGCTATCACGTCACCGTTCCCGAACGGCAGTACGTCTGACGGGCCTTCGCCCGCCCGGCCGGGGAACGCTCAGCGGACCTCGACCAGGCGGGCGAAGACCACCACATTGCCGTCGTAGCCGTTCTGCTTGGAGAAACCGCCGCCGCAGGTGATGACCCGCAATTCCGCGGTGCCCTTCGAGCCGTAGACGCGGTCGCCGGGGAAGTTGTTCTTCGCGAACACCTCGATGCCGTAGATCTCGAACACGGCGGTCTTTCCGTCCTTGCGCGCCACCTCGACGCGATTTCCCTTCTTCAGGGCGCCGAGCCCGTAGAACACGGCGGGCCCCTGGCTGTTGTCGACATGGCCCACGACGACCGCGGTGCCCTTCTCACCGGGGGAGACGGCGCCGGTGAACCAGCCCGCCAGGTTCGGGTCGTCCGGCGGCGGGGCGTCCACCCAGCCCTCGGCGTCCAGACCGACGGCCAGCATCGGCGCGTCGACCTGGATCGCGGGGATCCTGACCCGGTCGGGCACGCCGTACGGCAGCGGGGGCGCGGCGCCCACGAAGGTGCCGCCCTGCACCCGGCTGTCCGCCGCGGCGGCCGGCGCGGGCTGCGGAGGGCCCACGTCGAATTCCCCCGAACCATTGCGAATGAGCGCGAGGCCGGTCAGCAGAACAAGCGCTATCACGCCCCAAGGAGCGCGCTTCTTCCGCCGCTCCTCCTCTTCGGCCAGCTCGGACGCAGACATTCGTTTCCCCTCTCGACGCGGCCGTCGCCACGTCATTCGCGCATACGAGAACGCTAAGTGCCGAGCGGGAATCAGGCGACGGGTGCGGATGCGAACGGGTGGCCCTGACTCCTTTCGGCATCCGGTGGTGCGCCATCCGAGTTGCCGTGACCAGGAAATTTCTGACGGTCCGTGACCTGCGGCAATATCCGATTGTGCGGTTTTCCTTCGGCGTGTCCTCTCACCAGGACGGACCATTCCCGAAATGCGGCCTCCTGCCGGGCGTCTGAGGGTCTTTCTGGGAGGCGCTTTCTCGCCGATCGACCGGGGACGGGACCCGGGGCGTCTTCCGCGGAGGATCAGATGCGTAACTCTCGTGCCCTGGCGGTGTCAGCGGCGGCGTTCGCCGCCCTCGGGCTCGCCGCCCCCGAGGCCGTCGCCTGGGACCAGCCGAGCAACATCGTCGCCCTGCCCAGTGTCATCGCCCGCGGGGGCCAGATGACCATCACCGTCGACGGCTGCCGGGACGGCGGCACCGCGACCTCCAACGCGTTCCCCACGACCACGCTGTCGCCGATCAGCGGCGCCAACGAGACCTCGAAGGGCACCGCGACGGTCAACAGCAACGCGAGCCCCGGCACCTACGACATCACCGTCAGCTGCTCCGGCAAGTCGCTGACCCGCCCGGCCGCCTTCACCGTCATCGGCGGTGTGCGCGGCGGTATCGGGGGCAGCTCCTCCTCCGGGGCCACCCCGACCGACATCGCCATCGGCGGCGGTCTGGTGGCCGCGGCCGTCATCGGCGGCGGACTGTTCTGGATGCGCCGCCGCTCCGAGAAGCGGATCTGAGCCCCTTTCACGGCTCTGTTCGGGGATCGCACGTTCACGGCAACAGGCCTTCGCCCCGGCCCCCTTGCGGGGAACCGGGGCGAAGGCCTGTGCGCGTCGCGGCCGCGTCAGCCGCCGTCCTCGGCGGCGCGCTTGCGGGAGAGGCGGTACGCCGCCCCGATGGAGCCCGCGATGAGCGCGGCACCGAGGCCGATCTCCTTCAGGTCGAACCCGGCGATGCTGCCGCCCCCGCCCGCGTTCACGCCCTTCGGGGTGAGCGGCTGGGGCATCGGATTGCCGGTGGGCGTCCGGCCGCCGGCGATGGTCAGATCCGTCGAGCCGCTGACGTTGTCACAGGTGAACGTCACCTTGTACATGGCGCCCGGTTTGGCGTCCCAGTCCACGACGCCCGTCGCCTGGGACTGGCTCGGGTGGATGGTGACCGTGTCGAAGACCGCCGAGGTGACCGTCGCGGGTCCCTTGCAGCCGCCGTTCCGGTCGAGCACCAGGGTGACCTGTCCGCCCGCGGCGATCGTGGAGGGCAGGACGCTGAAGCCGAACGGCGTGATGTTCTCGTCGCCCATGGCCAGGGCGGCCGGCGCGGTGAGGGTCAGGGCGGTCATGCCCAGCAGTGCGGCCGAAGCGACGCGTATCGCGCGCATGGTGGTTCCTCCGGGTCCCCGAGGAGCAGCTGCGGACCTTTTCCGCTTGCGCCAGAAATGCACCTCGATGATCGAAACGCTAGGAAGGTGCGCACACCTGCGCGAACGCAGTCGTGCGAATGGGGCAACGGTGTGGGCCGCTCAGGGGACAGCCGTTCCTGCGGCCGGGGGACGGCGGCGGCGTGGCGCATCCGCCCCCTGGGTTCCGGGCTTCGGGCTTCGGGTGAGCGTCCGTCAGCCCTTGACGTCCGGGAAGAGGTCCAGGAACGGCTCCGCGGACGCCGTGATGCCACGGCTGTAGGGCGCGTCGAAGTCCCAGATGAGGAAGAGCAGGAAGGCGATCAGCGCGGAGAACAGCACGGCGAGGATCAGCTCGCGCGGTGTTCGGCGGATCTGCAGGGCGAGGATCATTCCGATGGTCACGATGGCCCCGGCGATCAGCCCGAACCACACCACCCCCGGCATGGTCTCGCCGGTCGAGCTGGCCCGGGCGTTGCGTGCCTGGTCCGCGGCGGCGACCTGGTCGACCAGCGGCTGGTAGGCCTGGGCCTCGAAGTCGTTGCGCGGCTTGTAGTCGATGACGTCCTCACGGACGCGCTGCAGCAGCTCGGCGCCGCGGTCGGTGACCTCGCCCCGGTCGGCCATTGTCTTCCACTCGGTGGTGACGACGTGTCCGACATAGGCGTTGACATCCTCCCGAATGCGGTCACGCACATCCGGTGGGTACACCCGGACCCGTTCGGAGATCTCGTGCAGGGCGACCGCCTCCGCCTGGACGTGCTCCTGCGCGGCGCTGCGTCCCTCCCACACCCCGGCGATGGCCAGGCCCAGGACGATGGCGTAGACCACGCCGATCCACATCGTCATGTACTCGATGACGTCCGGCGTCTCGGAGGGGTCCTCGTCGTCCGCCGCCGTGCGATGGCGTACGAACGTGATGGCGACCACCACGACGCAGGCGGCCAGCATCGCGAGGGTGAGAACAAGCCATTCCGGCAAGGGGTGCCTCCAGGATCAGCGCGGGCGGAGCGCGGCGACGGCGACGATCGCGGGCGCGGCGATGAGCAGAACGAAGGTGAGGGGCGCGGTGGTGCTGCGGGTGGGCGGCCGCTTGGGCGAGGTGCGGTAGCGCGGGTAGTGCACCGGGGCCGCGGAAGGAGGCGGTGTGGGCTTCGCCGACGGTGTCGGAGTCGGCTTCGGGCTCGGCGTCGGGGTGGGAGCGGGCGCGGGGGGCGGCGGGGTCGGCTGGGGGCGGGGGGCCGCGGGCGCGGGAGCCGGGGGCGGTGGGGGCTTCGGTGTCGGGGTGGGGGTCGGCTTGGGCGGCTTCGGGGTGGGCTTCGGCGGGGGTTCCGCAGTGGGGGTGGGTTTCGGCGGTTTCGGTGGGGGCGTCGGTGTCGGGCAGGGCGTCGGCGGAGGCGGGGGCGGCGTCGGTGTGGGGCACGAAGGGGGAGTGGGCCAGGTGGCGTTCCCGGCGACCGCCACCGCCTCGGTACCGCCCGGTCCGGTCGAGGCGTAGGCGCAGGCGTCGGCCGCGGCGGGACCGGCCGGTGCCCCCACGAGCAGCCAGCTCAGCGCCAGTAGCGCCAACACCCGTGCCGCGAGGGCGGATTGGGTCGATTCGGGTCCATGCACGACACAAGATCCTGGTGCCTGACGGCTGCTCAAGGGCCGTACTGCCCAGGGGATTGCCCCGAAGGAGGGACGGGACGTCGGGCGTCTTGATGGGCGGCCCGCTCGCGTGTCCGTCGGCCCGATCGCCTGTGCGAGTGGCGCCGGGTGTCACAGGTTCCGGAAAGAAAGTTGTGCCGCGGTTGAACACGACCATGGTCCCCGTGCGTACCCAGTGTCGTGCGGCGGCGCAGCAGGGCGCTGCAACACCCGTACAAATATGGGGAGTTGACGATGAAGACCTCGTGGCGGAGCGCCTCGCTCGTGGTGAGCGCCGTGGCGACACTGGCGCTGACGACGGCGTGCGGTCAGGAGACGACCCCGCCGGCGAGCAGCCAGAACGTCGGTGCGACGGCCGCGGCCGGAGACTACGGAACCGCGGGGGCCGGCCTGGGGAACGGCACTGAATCCGGCACCGCCGGGGCCGGCGCGCAGGGCGCCGCGACCCAGACGACCCCCGCGGGCGAGCTGTCCGTGTCCGCCAACGCCGAGCTCGGCCAGGTGCTGACCGACAGCGCCGGGCTCACCCTCTACCGCTTCGACAAGGACACCGCCGAACCGCCCAAGACGAACTGTGAGGGCGACTGCGCCACGACCTGGCCGCCGGTTCCCGCGGACGATGCCAGCGCCGGTGCCGGTGTGGACAAGTCCCAGCTCGGCGAGGTCACCCGGACCGACGGCACCAAGCAGCTGACGATCGGCGGCTGGCCGGCGTACCGCTATGCCAAGGATGTCAACGCGGGCGAGACCAAGGGTCAGGGCGTGGGCGGCACTTGGTACGCGCTGGCCCCCGACGGCAAGAAGGCCAAGGCCGCCGCCGATCTGCCGGGACTGTCCACCCGCAATGACCCGAAGCTCGGCGAGATCGTCGTCGACAAGAACGGCATGACGGTCTACCGCTTCCTGAAGGACACGCAGTGGCCGATGTCGACCGCCTGCGCCGGTGCCTGCCTGGACAAGTGGCCCGTGGTCGCCCCGGTCGACGCCAAGGACACCAAGGGCATCGATCTGCAGGGGTCCACCCCCAACCGGGGCTACGTCGTCTTCGACCGCCCCGACGGCATCAAGCAGCAGTCCATCGACTGTGTGCCGATCTACACCTTCGCCGGTGACAAGAAGCCCGGCGACACCAACGGTCAGGGTGTGGGCGGCACCTGGTACGCCGTCCGCCCCGACGGCAAGGCGGTCGGCGCGCCGAACAAGGAGTAGGAGGCGAACACCCAGCGAGTGCCGGACGAACGGTCAGCGCGCGCGATACGGTCCACCCCCTTCGCCCGCAACGGAGGGGGTGGACCCGTGTGCGTGCCGCGGCCCAACTCTTCGTCCCCTTCAGCATGATTCGGAACTCTGTGGAATACTTCGGATGCATTTCGTAGCGGATTTGCCGTCGGCGAATTCGGCACGTGCCGCAGGCAGTGACCGGGAACGGATGGTCAATTTCCGTTTCGGCTCGCTCCATTGGCAGGCGATCAGTAGCCTCAGCTCGAACACTGGATCGCCTGAGCCTTGGAGAGATAGATGGAGCGTCCCGCCTGGGCACCACGGAGCATCGACATCTCGGTGCCGAGCGTCTCGCGAATCTACGACTACTACCTGGGCGGTTCGCACAACTTCGAGGTCGACCGGGAAGCCGCCCGCAAGGCCATGGGGTTCATGCCGGGACTTCCCAAGATCATGCAGGCGAACCGGGCGTTCATGCGCCGCGCCGTGCGCTACGCGGCCGCCGAGGGGATCACCCAGTTCCTCGACATCGGCTCGGGCATCCCGACCTTCGGCAACGTCCACGAGGTGGCCCAGGCGGCCAGCCCCCGCGCGCACGTGGTCTACGTCGACCATGACCCGGTGGCCGTCGCGCACAGCCAGGCGGTGCTGAACGGCGACGAGCACACCGACGTCGTCGCGGCCGATCTGCGCAAGCCCCAGGACATTCTGGCGAGCCCTCAGGTCGAGCGGCTCATCGACCTGAACCGTCCGGTGGCCCTGCTGCTCGTTGCCATACTGCACTTCGTGGAAGACGCGGACGACCCGTACGCTGCGGTGGCCGAGCTGCGCGACGCGCTCGCGCCCGGCAGCCTGCTGATCCTCACACATGCCTCGTACGAGGGAATCCCGCTCACCGCGGAGCGGGCCGAGGGCACGGTGGGCGTATACAAGGACATTCGCAACCCGCTGATCATGCGCTCGCGCGAGGAGATCGCGCGGTTCTTCGAGGGGTACGACATGGTGGAACCCGGACTGGTGTCGATGCCGCACTGGCGGCCGGACACCGCACCGGAGGAGGAGGATCCCTGGGCCTTCTCCGGTTTCGCGGGCGTGGGGCGTACGGCGTGAGCGCGGAGCCGGACGGGCCGGAGGACAGACTGCGCCGGTTCGCGACCATCTGGAGCCGGGCCGTGTTCCCCGTGACCTCCACGTCGTCGACCCGGCCGGAGTTCGAGGAGCAACTGCTGCCGCTCGCCCGGCGGTTGAGCCATGCGCTGCGGGCCAGGACCTTCGACGCGGACGAGGGCAGGGCGGTGGGCGCCGCCCTGGTGGACGCGCACTGCACCGACCCGGAGGCGCTCAGCCACAGCCTCGACTGCGTCGACGCCTACCTGGTGCTGTACTGCGGTGACGAAGGCCCGCGCGAGGACCAGCGGGCGCGCTCCGCGCGGCTCCAGCACGCCATGGCCGCCGGATACGCCCAGGCGCTGCGGGAACGGACGCTGGCCGAGCAGGAGTCGATCTCCGCGGCCGCCCTGACGGCGCAGGGCGTGGTGGCGCAGGCGCTGCACGCCAGCGAGGCTCGCTTCCGCGCCGTGTTCGAGGGCGCCGCCATAGGGATCGGCATCGCCGACCTCGCGGGCAACATACTGCAGGTCAACGGCGCGCTGGTGCGCATGTTCGGCGGCGCCGAGCAGCTCGTGCGGGGCCGTAACGTCATGCAGTGGACGCACCCCGAGGACGCCCCGCAGGTGTGGAAGCTCTACGAGGAGCTGGTGCGGGGCGAGCGCGAGCACTACCACGTGGAGAAGGCGTTCTACCGCCCCGACGGAACGGTCCTGTGGACCAATCTGACGGTCTCCCTGCTGCGGGACGCCGACGGCAACCCCGAGTACCAGCTCGCCCTCATGGAGGACACCACCGAGCGGCGGCTGCTCAACCTCCGGCTGCGCTACGAGGCCACGCACGACGCGCTCACCGGGCTGCCCAACCGCACGCTGTTCTTCGAACGCCTGGAGAAGGCCCTCACCGCGGGCGAGGGCCAGCGTTTCGGCCTGTGCTATCTCGACCTCGACGGCTTCAAGACCATCAACGACAGCCTCGGCCACGCGGCCGGCGACCGGCTGCTCGTCGAGGTCGCCGACCGGCTGCAGTCCTGCGCGACCGCGCCCGGCGAGATGGTCGCGCGGCTCGGCGGTGACGAGTTCGTGGCGCTGACCACCGGTCCGGACACCGAGCGCGAGGTCGACGAGCTGGCCGCCCGGATCATGAACGTGCTGATCGCCCCGATCAGCGTCGACGGCCGGGAGCTGACCGTGCGCGGCAGCATCGGCATCGTCGAGGGGCCGGCGGGCGAGCGCAGCCCGGCGGAGGTGCTGCGCAGCGCCGACATCACCATGTACCGGGCCAAGTCGGCGGGCGGCAACCGCTTCGAACTGGCGGACCCGGAGGCCGACGCCCGTGCGATCACCCGGCACGGGCTGACCACGTCGCTGCCGACCGCCCTGGACCGGGGCGAGTTCTTCATCGAGTACCAGCCGCTGGTCCACCTCGGCGACGGCAGCGTCCGGGGCGCCGAGGCCCTGGTGCGCTGGCTGCACCCGCAGCACGGCGTGCTCGGCCCCGACCGCTTCATCCCGCTCGCCGAGCACACGGGACTGATCGTTCCGCTCGGCCGCTGGGTGCTGGAACAGTCGGTGCGCCAGGCCCGGGAGTGGCGCGAGCGCCACTCGCACGCCGGCCCGCTGCGCATCAACGTCAACCTCTCCCCGTGCCAGCTCACGCACCCCGGCCTGGTGCAGGACACGGTCGACATCCTGGAGCGCACGGGCGTAGACCCCGACGCGCTCTGCCTGGAGGTCACGGAGTCGGCGCTGATCGGCGCGGACGACGACCTGCTGAAACCGCTGCGCCGCCTGGCCGAGATGGGCGTCGACATCGCCCTGGACGACTTCGGCACCGGCTACTCCAACCTCGCCAACCTGCGCCGCCTGCCGGTGAGCATCCTCAAACTGGACCGCTCCTTCACCCAGAGCATGCAGCAGTTCCCCGCGGACCCCGTCGACCTCAAGATCGTCGAGGGGATCGTTTCCCTGGCCCACAGCCTGAACCTCGCGGTCACCGTCGAGGGCGTGGAAACAGGCGCCCAGGCCGAACAGCTCCGCATACTGGGCTGCGACACGGCCCAGGGCTGGTACTACGCCCGCCCGGGCCCGCCGGAGCGACTGCACGAGCTGGCGCTGGTGGACGCGACGGGCTGAACTTCCTGAACGCCCCTTGGGGGAACTCCCAAGGGGCGCGGGGAACTGCGCGAGCAACCACCGACGACCGGCCCCCCGCAACGGCGAGCCGCCAGGCAGACGCAATCCGGGACCTCACCACACCCACGTCACCGCTCAAGCAACATCCGCTGCAACTCCCGCGCGGCCCGAGGCGGAGCCACATCGCTGCGGTGGGCGAGCGCGATGGTGCGGTGCAGTCCGGGGCTGGCCAGCGGGGTGACCCGCAGTCCCCGTCCCGCCCGCGCCGCCACCATCCGCGGGACCACCGCCACGCCCAACCCCGCCCGTGCGAAGCCCAGGACCGCGTCCATCTCGCCGCCCTCCACCGCGAAATCCGGCTCGAACCCAGCGGAGCGACACGCGGCGACCGTCAGTTCGCGCAGGTCGTAGCCGTGGCGGAACATCACCAGGCGTTCGCCCTCCAGGTCGGCGACACTCACCGCGCGCCGGCCGCCGCCGGGTTTGGGGGCGTCCGGGGAGGAGACGATCACCAGGTCCTCGCGGAGGAGCTCCACTGTGGCGAGGGCGGGCGAGGGGGTCGGGAGGGGGAGGACGACCAACGCCAGGTCCAGGGCGCCGCGCGCCAGTTCGCGCACCAGGTCGTGGGAGCCGCCCTCCTCGATCAGCAGGCGGATGCCGGGATAGCGGTCGTGGAAGGCGCGCAGGACGTCCGGGAGGAGGCCGGTGCACAGGCTCGGTGTCGCGCCGAGCCGTACGCGACCGCTGCGCAACTGGACCAGTTCCTGAACCTCAAGCCGCGCTGTATCCGCGTCGGCCAGGATGCGCCGGGCCAGCGGCAGCAGGGCCTCGCCCGCGTCGGTGAGGGTGATGTTGCCGCGGGCCCGCAGGAACAGGTCCGCGCCGAGCTCCCGCTCCAGGGCCTTGATCTGCTGGGACAGGGACGGCTGCGCCACGTGGACCAGGTCGGCGGCCCGCGTGAAGTGCCGGGTCTCGGCGACCGCCACGAAGTACTGGAGCTGCTGGAACTGCATGGCCCTCACGATAGCCGTTGGCTATGGAAACGAGCCGGAGGATGTCTTGGACCGATCGGGCACTCGCCCCCTAACTTCTAGTGACATGGCTCTGGCAACGCGGACGGACCGACGACCGTCCATGGCACGCACGGTGTGGGACAGCTCCGTCGGCAAGAAGACCGTGATGGCGGTCAGCGGGCTGATCATGCTGTCGTACCTGGTCGTCCACATGATGGGAAACCTGAAGATCTTCTTCGGGGCCGGTGAGTTCAACGAGTACGCGCACTGGCTGCGCACGGTCGGCCAGCCCTTCATGCACTACGAGTGGACGCTCTGGCTCGTCCGCATCGTGCTGGTGGTCGCAGTGATCGCGCACGGTGTCTCCGCGTACCAGCTCAGCCGCCGTGACATCAAGGCGCGGCCCAGCAAGTACGTGCACAAGAAGCCGCGGGCGAGTTACGCCACCCGCACCATGCGCTGGGGCGGGATCATCCTCGCCCTGTTCATCGTCTGGCACATCCTCGACCTGACGACCGGCACCGTGCACTCGGGCGGCTTCGAGGAGGGACGCCCGTACCAGAACGTCATCGACACCTTCTCCACCTGGTACGGCAACGTCATCTACATCGTGGCGATGCTCGCCGTCGGCATGCACATCCGGCACGGCTTCTGGAGCGCGGCCCAGACCCTGGGCGCGGGCAGCCGTACCCGCGACCGCGCCCTGAAGACCGTCGCCAACGTTCTCGCGCTTGTGCTCACGTGCGGCTTCCTCGCCGTGCCCGTGGGCGTCATGACCGGAGTGGTGAGCTGAGATGACCTACACCGACTATCCGACCGGCGAACCGGTCATCGACACGAAGGCGCCGCAGGGCCCGGTCAACGAGCGCTGGGACAAGCGCCGTTTCGAGGCCAAGCTGGTCAACCCGGCCAACCGGCGCAAGCACACGGTGATCGTCGTCGGCACCGGCCTGGCCGGCGGCTCGGCCGGCGCCACGCTCGCCGAACAGGGCTACCACGTCGTCCAGTTCTGCTACCAGGACTCCCCGCGCCGCGCCCACTCCATCGCCGCGCAGGGCGGCATCAACGCCGCGAAGAACTACCGCAACGACGGCGACTCCGTCCACCGGCTGTTCTACGACACCGTCAAGGGCGGCGACTTCCGGGCGCGGGAGTCGAATGTGCACCGGCTGGCGCAGATCTCGGTCGAGATCATCGATCAGTGCGTGGCCCAAGGTGTGCCGTTCGCGCGGGAGTACGGCGGTCTCCTCGACACCCGCTCCTTCGGCGGCGTCCAGGTCTCGCGGACCTTCTACGCCCGTGGCCAGACGGGTCAGCAGCTCCTGCTCGGCGCTTACCAGGCGCTCAGCAGGCAGATCGCCGCGGGAAATGTGGAGATGCACCCGCGGACCGAGATGCTCGACCTGATCGTCGTCGACGGGCGGGCCCGCGGCATCGTCGCCCGGGATCTCATCACCGGCAAGATCGACACGTACTTCGCGGACGCCGTCGTACTCGCCAGTGGCGGTTACGGCAACGTCTTCTACCTGTCGACGAACGCCATGAACTCCAACGCCACCGCCATCTGGCGGGCCCACCGGCGCGGCGCCTACTTCGCCAACCCCTGCTTCACACAGATCCACCCGACCTGCATCCCGCGCACCGGCGACCACCAGTCCAAGCTGACGCTGATGAGCGAGTCGCTGCGCAACGACGGCCGGATCTGGGTGCCGAAGGCCAAGGGCGACGACCGTCCCGCCAACAAGATCCCCGAGGACGAGCGCGACTACTACCTGGAGCGCATCTACCCGTCCTTCGGCAACCTCGTGCCCCGTGACATCGCCTCCCGCGCCGCGAAGAACGTCTGCGACGAGGGCCGGGGCGTCGGCCCCGGCGGGCAGGGCGTCTACCTCGACTTCGCCGACGCCATCAAGCGCATGGGCCGCAAGGCCGTCGAGGCCAAGTACGGCAACCTCTTCGACATGTACCAGCGGATCACCGACGAGGATCCGTACCAGGTGCCGATGCGGATCTACCCCGCCGTGCACTACACGATGGGCGGACTGTGGGTCGACTACGACCTCCAGACCACCGTGCCCGGCCTGTTCGCGATCGGCGAGGCCAACTTCTCCGACCACGGAGCCAACCGCCTCGGCGCCTCCGCGCTGATGCAGGGCCTGGCCGACGGCTACTTCGTGCTGCCGGCGACCATCAACGACTACCTGGCCCGCAACCCGCACCAGGACACGATCACCGCCGAACACCCTGTCGTCCAGGAGGTGTTGGCCGAGACCGAGGACCGGATCAACCTCCTGCTCTCCGTCGACGGAGACCGCACCCCGGACTCCTTCCACCGCGAAGTCGGCGAACTCATGTGGGAGTTCTGCGGCATGGCCCGCACCGACTCCGGGCTGCGCAAGGCACTGGAGCGCATACCGCAGATCCGCGAGGAGTTCTGGCGGCGCATCAAGGTGCCCGGCACCGGCGAGGAGTTCAACCAGTCGCTGGAGAAGGCCAACCGGGTCGTGGACTACCTGGAGCTCGCCGAGCTGATGTGCCTCGACGCGCTGCACCGCGCCGAGTCCTGCGGCGGTCACTTCCGCGAGGAGTCCCAGACCCCCGACGGTGAGGCCGAGCGCCGCGACGACGAGTTCTCCTACGCGGCCGCCTGGGAGTTCGCCGGGACCGGCGAGGCCCCCACCCTGCACAAGGAAGACCTGGTCTTCGAGTACGTCCACCCCACTCAGCGGAGCTACGCATGAAGCTCACCCTGCGCGTCTGGCGCCAGAAGAACGCCGACGCCGACGGCGCCATGTCCACATACGAGGTGGACGGGATCTCCTCCGACATGTCGTTCCTGGAGATGCTCGACACGCTCAACGAAGAGCTCATCCTGCGCGGCGAGGACCCGGTCGCCTTCGACCACGACTGCCGTGAGGGCATCTGCGGCGCGTGCTCCCTCGTCATCAACGGGGATGCGCACGGCCCTGAGCGGACGACCACGTGTCAGCTGCACATGCGGTCCTTCAAGGACGGCGACACGATCGACATCGAGCCGTGGCGGGCCTCCGCCTTCCCAGTGATCAAGGACCTGGTGGTGGACCGGTCCGCCTTCGACCGGATCATCCAGGCCGGCGGCTACATCACCGCGCCGACCGGTGCCGCGCCCGAGGCCCACGCCACTCCGGTGCCCAAGCCGGACGCCGACTTCGCCTTCGAGCACGCCGAGTGCATCGGATGCGGGGCGTGTGTCGCCGCCTGTCCGAACGGTGCGGCGATGCTGTTCACCTCCGCCAAGATCAACCACCTGAACGTGCTGCCTCAGGGTGCTCCCGAGCGGGAGACGCGCGTGCTGGACATGGTCGCGCAGATGGACGACGAGGGCTTCGGCGGCTGCACCCTGACCGGCGAGTGCGCCACGGCCTGCCCGAAGGGCATCCCGCTGGTCTCCATCACGAGCATGAACAAGGAGTGGCTGCGGGCCACCCGCAAGGTGGGCAAGCGGTAAGGCCCACGGCAAGAAGCGTTCGCCGAAGACGTGCGGACGGGCGGGGTCGGGAGGTGCTCCCCGGCCCCGTTTCGCCTGTTCGGGCTCGGTAGGCTGCGCGCATGATCTCCGCAAGTCAGCAGCAGGAGCGGTTCGTTGAGGCCGTCGGCTGTTTCGTGGCGGCGGTGCGCGAGCAGGAACCCGACCGGTCGGAAGCCGCGTTCCACGAGATGTACCGGAACTTCCAGGACGCGGGACCGCAGGAGGCCGCCCAGGCCGCCCCCCGCCTTGCCGCGCTGCTGCCCGAGGTGCCCCCGGGACCCCGCGGCACCATAGCCGTGATCGTCGGCGCCTGCGTGGAGCGCGGTGCCGACCCGGGGCCCTGCGCGCCGTACATCTTCGTGGAGCTGGCCGAGACCCTGGCCGCCGTGGGGGAGTTCTGCGAGCGCTGGGCGGAGACCGGCGGCGGGGACTTCCCCGATCCGGAGCCCGGCGAGGCGGATGAGGCGATCTTCGAACGCGTAGGACCGGAGGCGGCACTGGCCTGGCTGTCGATGCCCCAGTGGGAGATGGCGTCCCTCGCCATGCTCAACCACCCCACCGTGCGCACCGCGCTGGACGGTTCGCTGCGCGCCCGGCTGCTGCGGGCGGTGCGGGCCGTGGCGGAGGCGTCGGGCCACGAATTCAAGTGCCTGACGTACGCCCTGCTCGTCCTCGACGACGAGCCGCTGGTCGTGCTGCACCGCCCCACCGGCACCGGCACCGGCACCGGCTACCGGATGCGGATGAGCGGGATCGGCGACAACTTCCAGCTGCACACCCTGCTCGCGGACCTCCTCGTCGGCGGCGGCCATGTGCCCGGCCGGGCGCCGTCCCCGCAGGAGGCGGCGGTGTGCCGGGACGCGCCGGGGCAGGTGCACACCGTGGGGTCGTTCAACCTGGTCACGCCCAGCGGGGATTGGGTGTGGAACGAAGGCACGCCCACCGACATACCGGTCGTCGACGGTGTACGCCTGCTCGTCCTCGACCCGCCGCCCTACGAGCGCAGCTGGCCCGCGGGCCGGTTCTTCCCCCACATGACGGGGGACCTCGTCCTGGAGCGGGTTCTCGACGCCGCGGAGACGCGCTACTGGCTGGACGGCTGCGCACCACCCAAGTGACGGTGCCCGGACCGTTCAACAGCCCCACATCCGTACTCCTGACGATGGTCACGCGGAGGACGCCCGGCGTCGGAAGAACTGTTCCGGCCGCTCAACCGTCCCCGGCCGTGACCAGGAGTCAGCCATGAACGGCGTTTCCACGCTCGACCGCCCCCCGCAGCCGGCGGCCCCCACCCGCTACACCGTCAGCGTCGCCCGCACCGAGGACGACGTACGGGCCGCCCAGCGGCTGCGGCACGATGTGTTCGCCGGGGAGATGGGCGCGCTGCTGTCCACCCCGCAGCCGGGGCACGACATCGACGCCTTCGACGCGTACTGCGACCACCTGCTGGTCCGTGACACGTTCACCGACCAGGTCGTCGGCACCTACCGGCTGCTGCCCCCGGACCGCGCCGCGGTCGCCGGGCGGCTCTACTCGGAGGGCGAGTTCGACCTCGCCCCCCTCGACCCGATCCGCCCCGGCCTGGTCGAGGTCGGCCGCTCCTGCGTCCACCCCGACCACCGGGACGGCGCGGTCATCGGCCTGATCTGGGCCGGCATCGCGCGGTACATGGTCGCGGGCGGCCACGAGTGGCTGGCCGGCTGCTGCTCCATCCCCCTCGCCGACGGCGGCGCCCTCGCCGCCGGCACCTGGGACCGGGTACGGGAGAAGCACCTGGCGCCCGAGGAGTACCGGGTCCGGCCGCTGCTGCCCTGGAACCCGGAGGGCGTGGCCCGGCCCGAGGGACGCACCGAACTGCCCCCGCTGCTGCGCGGCTACCTCCGCCTCGGCGCCTGGGTCTGCGCGGAGCCCGCACACGACGCGGACTTCGGGGTCGCCGACCTGTACGTCCTGCTGTCGATGCGCCGGGTCAACGCGCGCTATCTGAAGCACTTCCTCTCGCTCGTCCCGGCCTGATGAACATGCTGCGTACGGTGCCGGTGGGCGTCCGGGTCCTGACCCCGCGGCGCGAGCGCCGGGCGGCCACGGAGCCCCGTCCGGTCATCCCCACCAGCGCCTGGCTGCCCACGGCGCCCTGCTCCCCGCAGGTCTGCGTCGCCTCCGCCCGCTCCCTGGCGGACATACCGCGCGCGGTGCTGCGGCTCGCGGCGCTGCTGGTCACGCTGCTGGTGGGTGTCGCGCTGCTGCCGGTGTTCGGGGTCGTCCCCGCGTCCCGGCGGGACACGCTGATCCGCGGGTGGAGCCGGGCCGTGATCCGGGCCTCCGGGGTGCGGCTACGCATCACAGGCGCGGCGCCGCCCACCGGTGGTCTGCTCCTGGTCGCCAACCACGTCTCGTGGCTGGACATCCCGCTGCTCGCCGCCGTACGCCCGGCCCGGATGCTCGCCAAGGCGGAGATCCGGCAGTGGCCGGTGGCGGGCGGGCTCACCGCCGCCAGCGGCGCCCTGTTCATCGAGCGGGACCGGCTGCGGGCGCTGCCGCCGACGGTCGCCCGGATCGCCGAGACCCTGCGCTCCGGCGCCGCGGTCGTCGCCTTCCCGGAGGGCAGCACCTGGTGCGGCCGGGCGCAGGGCCCCTTCCGCCGGGCGGTGTTCCAGGCCGCGCTGGACGCGGGCGTGGCGGTCCAGCCGGTGCGCCTGCACTACCGGTTCGAGGGCGGTCCGGCGAGCACCGCGCCCGCCTTCGTCGGGGAGGACTCCCTGCTCTCCTCGCTGTGGCGGGTGGTCACGGCACGACGCCTGGTCGCCGAGGCCGAGGTACGGCCGCACATCCCGGCGGGCGCCCATCCCGACCGCCGGGCGCTGGCACGGGCGGCCCAGCCGGATCCGACGGGAGGGGAACTGGCATGGGCGCACGCCGCCTTGGCGGCGGAACAGTCGCGTGTGCCGAGGGGGCGTGCGGGACGGTAGGAATGAGCGGCATGCCTGGCGACGGCACGGGCCGGGCACGCCGCTGGTCGCCCAGTGGTGGCCTGGAGCGGACGGAGTCAGCGGCTGGCCGCGAGTGCCGCGAGGACGGCCTGGGTGAGGCGGGTGACGTAGGCGTCGTCGGTGGGGCCGCCCACCGCCAGCATCCTGAAGTAGAGCGGGGCGCCGAAGAGGTCGACGGCCAGGGCCATGTCGATGTCGGCGGGCAGTTCGCCGCGGTCCACCGCCTGGCGCAGCAGGTCCGCCACCGCCGCGCGCCGGGGAGCGAGGACCGCCTCATGGAGCGCGTCGCGCAGGGACGGGTTGCGGGCGGACTCGGCCACCAGGTCGGGGATGATCCGGCCGACGAGCGGGTGGTGGAGGTCGGCCATGGTGTCCCGGACGAAGCGTTCGACGTCGTCGTGGAGGGAACCGGAGCCGGCCGTCTCGGGAAGGTGTGCCGCGGCGGCCTCGGAGACCAGCTCCACCACCATGGCCTCCTTGGCGGGCCAGCGGCGGTAGAGGGCCGCTTTGCCGACGCGGGCCCGGCGGGTGACGGCCTCCATCGACATCCGGGCGTACCCGGTCTCGGCCAGCTCCTCGAACACGGCTCGCCTGATCGTCTCGGTCACGGACTCCCGCAGCACCGCCGAGCCCGTGGGCCCGCGGTCGAACGCACTCCGGCTGGTCGACTCCACTGCGGGAGATTAACACCGGACGGAACGGTTGCGTTCCGTCCGGGCCAGGAGTACGGTCCCGCCGTGACGGAACGGCCCTGTTCCGTTCCGTAGGAGGAAAGGGGGCCCGATGAGGTTCCTCTTCGACGACACGGCGTTCTCCTTCCAGGCACTGCGCACGGCCGGGCATGCCGCGTACGGCGGCGCGGATCTGGGTGAGGTCCTGGCCACCTGCCGGCACATCCCCGACGGTGACGAGGAGGCCTGGTGCGGCGCGTGGACAGCCGTCGCCGAACGCCTGCACCGCATCGGTGACGAGGCGCTCGGCGCGGGCCACCGGGTCAGCGCCCGCGAGGCCTGCCTGCGGGCCTCGAACTACTACCGGACCGCGGACTTCTTCCGCGTCGAGGACCGGGAGTCCGACGCCGAGTCGGACCGTCTCGCCGGCAACTCACGGCAGACGTTCGCCCGGGCGGCCGAGCTGTTCGACACACCCGTGCTGCCCTTGGAGATCCCTTACGAGGACACCACCCTGCCGGGGTACCTGTTCCTCGCGGACGGCACGGGCAGTCCGCTGCCCACCGTCATCCACCACGGTGGCTACGACTCGACCCTGGAAGAGCTCTACTTCATGGTGGGCGGCGGGGCGCTGCGCCGCGGTTACCACGTGCTCGCCTTCGAAGGACCTGGCCAGCAGTCCGTCCGGCGGGAGCAGGGACTGATCTTCCGCCCGGACTGGGAACACGTGGTCGCGCCGGTCGTGGACCACGCCCTGTCCCGTCCGGATGTGGACCCTGGGAAGCTGGTGCTCTTCGGCACCGGCTTCGGCGGACTGCTGGCCGCCCGGGCCGCCGCCTTCGAGGACCGGATCGCCGCGTGCGTCCTGCACAACGGCATCTACGACTTCTGCGAACTCCCGCTGCGGGCCATCCCGCCCTTCCTCGGCGAGTGGGTGACGGACGGCCGGGACGACGTGGCAGGGCCCGCGCTCGCCGTCAGCATGGCCCAGAGCACCCGGGTGCGCTGGTTCCTGCGGCACGGCATGTGGGTCTTCGGAACCAAGACAGCGGCGGAGGCGCTGCGCGCCTGCGCGCCGTACAACCTCGACCACGTCGCCGAGCACATCACCTGCGCCACGCTCGTCCTCGACGCCGAGAACGACGTGATCTGCTGCGGCGAGGCCCAGCGGGTGCACGACGCGCTGCGCTGCGAGAAGGACCTGATGGTGTTCACCGCCGACGAAGGGGCCGGCGAACACTGCCAGGAAGGCGCGGCGCTCCGCTTTCACCAGCGGGTCTTCGACTGGCTCGACGAACGGCTGGGCCGCTGATGACCCTGGAGGCCGAAAGCCGGCCGGCCGAGGCGGACGGTACCCGGCGCCGGGCCCGCGCCGTCCTGGCCGTGCTGGCGCTCTTCATCGTGATCAACGCCGCCGACAAGGCCGTACTCGGTCTGACGGCGGGCCCCATCAAGGACGAACTCGGTCTGACGGCCACCGAGTTCGGGACCATCGCCAGCAGCTTCTATCTGCTGTTCAGTCTTTCCGCCGTCTCGGTCGGCTTTCTCGGCGACCGCATCCGCCCCCGGCCCCTGCTCGCCGTGCTCGCCCTGGTCTGGGCGGCGGCGCAACTGCCGGTCCTCCTCCCCGCCGCCGGGTTCGGCGCGCTCGTCGCGACCCGGGTGATGTTGGGCGCGGGTGAGGGGCCGGGCTATCCGCTGGCCAACTACACCGCCTTCACCTGGTACCCGGAGAAGCGGCGCGCGCTGCCCTCGGCCGTCGTGGTCGCGGGCGGCGCGGGCGGCAGCGTCCTGGCCGCCCCGCTGGTCATCCTGGTCAGTGAAACCCTCGGCTGGCGGGCCGCGTTCGGCCTGCTCGGAGCGGCGGGCCTGCTCTGGACCGCGCTGTGGCTACGGCTGGGCGGCGGGGGCCCGTACACCGCCCGTCTCGGTCCCGGGGACGAGCCGTCAGGAGCGGCCCACGACACGGTGCCCTTCTGGCGCGTCGTCACCACCGGTACCTGGCTGGGCGCCACCCTCTCCACCTTCGCGGTCATGTGGACGCTCGCGCTCGGGTTCGCCTGGGTGCCGCTGTACCTGGAGGAGCAGGCCGGGTTCAGCGACGCGGAGATCAGCGGGATCGTCGGCCTGCCCGCGCTGTCGATGGCCGTGCTGGTGCTCACCGCCGGGGCTGTCGCGCACCGGTTGCTGCGACGCGGGGTGAGTGCCCGCCTCGCCCAGGGACTGCTGGGCGCGCTGCTGCCGCTGCTCGCCGGGGTGTGCATGCTCGGCATGACCCGGGCCGCCCCCGCCGTCCTGCTGCTGGCACTGCTGGTGGTGGCGTTCTCCGCGGGCAACGGCCAGACCCCGCTGACCAACGCGGCGATCGCGGACATCTGCCCGCCGGGCCGGCGCAGCGCGGCCCTCGGACTTTCGTACGCGCTCGCCGCCCTCTCCAGCCTGGTCGCCCCCTATGCCACCGGGCGGATCATCGACGCGGCGCCCACCGAGGCCATCGGCTACGGCCGGGCCTTCGACCTGGCCGCCTGGCTGCTGATCACCGGGGCCGCGCTCTCGGTGCTCCTGATCCGGCCCGACCGGGACGCCCGGGTCCTGCTCGGGCACAGCGCCCCGAAGCCGACCGCGTCCGCCGCGAACGCAGAGCCCTCAGCGAAGGAGTGACCCCCGATGCCCGTAGACATCGCCGTCGTCCAGGGGGCACGTACCCCGATCGGCCGGTACAACGGCGCGTTGCGCTTCATCCCCGCCCACCGCCTCGGCGCCCTCGTGATCCAGGAGACGGTCGTCCGCGGCGGGACCGAACTCGCCGCCGTGGACGAGGTCGTCCTGGGCTGTGTGGGCCAGGTCGGCCCCGATGCCTTCAACGCCCGGCGCGCGGCCCTGGCCGCCGGGCTGCCCGTGCGGACCACCGCGTACAACGTCAACCGACTGTGCGGATCCGGTCTCCAGGCCGTCTGGTCGGCCGCGCAGAGCCTCACGCTCGGCGAGGCGGACCTCGTCGTGGCCGGCGGCAACGAGTCGATGACCCGTCAGCCCCTGCTCGACTACAGCGAGCGCGCCCCCGACGAAGTGCCCGGAGCGTCCACCGTCGACGGCACCCTGTCCCTGGTCACCGACCCCTTCGGGCACTACCCGATGGGCATGACGGGCGAAGTGGTGGCGGGCCGGTACGGCATCTCCCGGCAGCGCCAGGACCGGTGGGCCGCCGAGAGCCAGCGCCGGGCCGAAGTCGCCGTCCACGAGGGGCGGTTCCTGGACCAGATCATCCCGGTCGAGACCCCGGACGGCATCGTCGGGCGGGACGAACACCCCCGGCCCGGCACGACCGCGGAGAAACTGGCGGGCCTGCCCGCCGTGTTCACGCAGAACGGCACGATCACCGCCGGGAACTCGGCCGGCATCAACGACGGCGCCGCCGCTGTGCTCCTGATGCGCAGGGCCGACCTCGCCCCCGGGACCACGCCGCTGTGCCGGCTGCGGGACACGGTGGTCACCGCTCTCGAACCGGAGATCATGGGCGTCGCCCCCGCCGAGGCGATCCGCGCCCTGCTGCAGCGCAGCGATCTCACCCTCGACGACATCGACGTGATCGAGCTCAACGAGGCGTTCGCGGCCCAGGTCCTCGCCGTCATGGACGGTCTCAAGCTCGATCCGGACCGGGTCAACCCGAACGGCGGCGCGATCGCCCTCGGCCATCCCGTCGGCGCCACCGGAGCGGTGCTGCTGCTCAAGGCGGCGCACGAACTGCGCCGCACCGGTGGCCGGTTCGCCGTGATCGCCCTGTGCATCGGCGGCGGCCAGGGCATCGCCGCACTGATCGAGAACCCGGGCGCCGTCCGGTGAGCGCCCACGCCTGGTACCCGGCCCGCGAGCACACCGAGCACAGCAACATCGCGGCCTTCTGCCGCGAGCACGGCGTCGACGGCGGCTACCGCGCCCTGCAGGCCAGGTCCGTCGCCGACCCCGAATGGTTCTGGGAGCGGGCCGTACGGGACATCGGCATCGTCTGGCACGAGCCGCCCAGGCGCGTCCGCGACGACACGGGAGGCATCGCGTTCACCCGCTGGTTCCCGGGCGGGCGCACCAACCTCGTGGACTCCTGCCTCGACCGTCACGTGCGGCAGGGGCGCGGCGGCGCCCCCGCCCTGCGCTGGGAACGGGAGGACGGCACGCGCGGAGCGCTCACGTACAAGGAGGCGGCCACGCACAGCGCCCGGGTGGCGGGCGGGCTGCGCGAACTCGGGGTCACCGTCGGGGACCGGGTGGCCGCGTATCTGCCGCCGGGGCCCGAGGCCTTCGTCCTGCTGTTCGCGTGCGCGCGCATCGGCGCGGTCCTGGTCCCGCTGTTCTCCGGTTTCGGAGCCGAGGCGATCGCGGTGCGGCTCGCCGACGCCGAGCCCCGGGTCCTGGTCACGGCGGCAGCCTCCGTCCGGCACGGACGCCGGTACGACATGGAGAGCGCCGCCCGCAAGGCGCTGGAGCAGGTCTCCTGCGTACGGCATCTCGTGGTCCTGCCGGAGCAGCCGGGCGCCTCGCCCCTCTGGGCTGCCGCCGAGCCCACCGGAACCGTCTCGCTCGCCGCCGACACCCCCTTCCTCCTGCTGCACACCTCCGGCACAACCGGCAGGCCCAAGGGCGCCGTCCACACCCACGGCGGCTTCCCGGCACAGGTGGGCAGTGAGACGCGGTACAACCTGGACCTGCGGCCGGACGATGTCGTCTTCTGGGTGACCGACCCCGGCTGGATCATGTTCCCGCTCATCGCCGTCGGCGCCACCCTCGCCGGTGCCTGCGTCCTGACGTACGAGGGCGCGATAGACCATCCGGACGCCACCCGCCTGTGGCGGCTGCTCGACGACCACGAGGTCACCGTGTTCGGCAGCTCGCCCAGCCTGTCCCGCATGCTGATGGCCCGTGACCTGCCGCATCCGCAGGCACCCGGCCGGCTGCGGATCCTCGGATCCACCGGGGAGCCGTGGACCGAGGAGGCGTGGCACTGGTACTTCGCCGAGTTCGGCGGCAAACGCTGCCCGGTGATCAACATCTGTGGCGGCACCGAGGTCGGCGGCTCCCTGCTCGCCTCCGCGCCCACCCTGCCCCAGTCGCCCTGCGGCTTCGCGGGCCCCTGCCTGGGCATCGACGCGGCCGTCGAGGACGCCTCGGGCGCCGAGGTGCCCGAGGGGCAGATCGGCGAGCTGGTCGTGCGGCAGTCGTGGCCCGGCATGACGCTGGGGCTGTGGCGGTCACGCCAACGGTTCGCCCAGGCCTACTTCGGCCGCAGGCAGGGGCGTTGGTCGCACGGGGACCTCGTCTCCCGCAGCGGCGAGGAGTGGTTCGTGCACGGCCGGCTCGACGACGTCATCAAGGTGGCCGGCAAACGCCTCGGCCCCGCCGAGGTGGAGGAGGCGGTCCTCGGTGACCCGGCCGTCCAGGAGGCGGCCGCGGTCGGCATACCGCACCCCGTCAAGGGCGAGGCCCTGTGGTGCTTCGCGGTCCCCGCTGCCGAGGTGCCGCTCGGCGCACCCGAGTGCGAGCGGATCCGCGCACGGGTCGCAGACGCCCTCGGCTCCGCGTTCCGGCCCAGCCGGGTGCTCGCCGTGCCCGAGCTGCCCAGGACCCGCAACGGCAAGGTGATGCGGCGCCTGATCCGCGACGTGGTCACCGGCGAGGAGCCCGGCGACCTGTCCACCCTCGTCAACCCCGAGAGCCTCGACGCCCTGCGTACGGCCGTACAGCAGGACACCTGATGACGGGCAACCCGCCCCTGGACCAAGGGAGTTCCATGCCGACCGTCGACATCCTCCTGCCCGGCTTCGCCCTCGATACCGATCAGGGCTATCCCGCCTTCTGCGGAGTCTTCCTGGTGCGTGGCCCGGATGCCGCCGGACGGCCCCGGAACATCCTCGTCGACGCCGCCCACGTCGGGCGCCGCCCCTTCCTGTGGACCGCGCTCGCCGAGCACGGCCTGTCCGCCGCCGACATCGACACCGTCGTCCTCACCCACGCCCACTGGGACCACGTACAGAACATCGACCTGTTCCCTTCGGCGACCCTGGTCCTCCACCCCGACGAGCGCCGCTATGCCCACACCCCGCACGCCAACGACTGGGCCACGCCCGCCTGGACGGGGCTGCTGCTCGAACAGCTCCCCGTCCGCGAGGTGGTGGACGGGGAGGAGCTCATCCCCGGCGTCGCCGTCCTCGGCCTGCCCGGACACTCGCCCGGCAGCATCGGCCTGGTCGTGGACACCGAGGCGGGGCGCGCCACGATCACCGGCGACGCCCTGCACTTCGCGTACGTCGCCACCACCGGGCGCAACCCCCTCGTCTTCTGGGACGCCGACCAGGCCGAGCACAGCATCGGGCGGATCCTGGACGCGTCCGACGTGATCTACCCGGGCCACGACCGCCCGTTCCGGCTCGCCCCGGACGGCGCCATCGACTACCTGGCGCCCTTCGCGCTCACCCTGACCGGGATAGGGCCCGACACGACGGGGCTCGCCTTCGCCGACTCCTCGGCGCGGCCGTCGTGGGTCATGCCGGGCATCCAGGAACAGCGCGCGCTGTACGAGAAGAACGCCGACGACAGCCGGCGCCGGATCAGCCGGGTGCCGAGGGTGGTCCGGCCGGTTCCGGCTCCCCGAGCAGCCGGGCCAGGGAGCGGTTGAGCCGGGCGAAGAACGGACCGGGCTCCTCGCGCGGAAAGAAGTGACCGCCGGGGACGAGGGACATACGGAAGTCGCGTACGTACCGCTCCCACGCGCGCACCCTCGCCGGGTCCACCAACGGGTCGTCGACGCCTGCGAAGGCCTCGACGGCCAGGGGCAGCCGGGCCCGTTCGTCGTCCGGGTCCGGCAGCCCCGCCCGGGCATGGCTCGCGCAGACGCGCAAGTCGTCCCGGACGATGGGCAACAGCACCCGCAGCCAGTCCTCGCGCTCCAGGAACTGCGGGTCCATGCCGCCGAAGTCGACCAGCAGACGGGCCAGTTCCCGGTCCTCGTACCGGTCGGGCAGCGGCAGCGTGGGCGTCAGATGCGGGGCCGCGTACGCGCCGAGGAACAGCGCCTCCGGCCCCCGGCCTCCCTGGCGCAGCCGGGCCGCGGACAGGGCGACGGCCACCAGGGCGCCCATGCTGTGGCCGTACGCGGCCCAGGGGCGCTCGTCGAGGCAGGGGGCGAGATCCCGCCCGAGCGTCTCGACGAGCTCCCCGGCGTCCTGGAAGCGGCGTTCCCGGTAGCGCGCCTCGCGCCCGGGCAGCTGGACCGGCAGGACGTCGACGCCGGCCGGGACTCGGGCGGCCCAGGAGCTGAAGAACGAGGCCCCGCCGCCCGCGTGATGGAAGCAGAACAGCCGGAGCCGGGCGTCCGTACGGGGCGCCCGGCTGAGGCAGGACACGGCCGCGGTGGTCATGCGGGGGCTCCGGCCGACGTACCGTTCAGGCGGCGGCGGGCGCGCAGGACGCGGGCTCGGGCCGAGGCCGCCCTGCGCACCGCGCCCGCTGTGCCCGCCATCCGCAGCGCCTGCGCCAGCAGCCACAGCCGGGTCTCCGCGGCCTGTTCGGGCCGGCCGCCGAGCGTGTCGTTCTCGACCAGCCGCAGGCGTGGCACGGTCCGTTCGAGCAGCTGGGCGTCGGAGTAGGGCACGAGCTCGTCGTCGCGGCCGGCCACGCAGGCGACCGGGATGCGCAGGTGGGTCAGCCGTTCCTCGTCCATGCCCCAGTCGGCCAGCTCGGCCGGGAGCCGGTCCACCGGCGTGCGCATCACGTGGGACAGGGTGAGGTTCACCAGGCGCGGCAGCGGTGTGTGGTCCGCGGCCCGGACGAAGAAGTCCCGTACCGGCGCCCCGACGGTGGCCAGGCCCCGGATGCGGTCGTCCTCCAGTGCGTGACGCAGGGCCAGATGGCCGCCGAAGCCGAGGCCGACGACGCAGGTGCGGGAGGTGTCGGCGGCGCGGCCGAGCAGATCGAGGAGGTAGGTGAGCATGCGCACGCTGTCCGTTCCGTAGGTGAGGGAGTTCTCGCCGGCCCCCGGCAGCTCGGTGACCACGACGGCCGCGCCGAGCCGGTCGGACTCGGCGAGCACAGGGGCCCACTGCTCCTTGATGCCGGCGATACCGCCGACGACGAGGATCAGCGGGAGCCTGTTGCGGATGGACAGGCCGGTGGCCCAGCAGCCGAATCCCGTGTCCGCGTAGGGCAGATCGAGCCGGGAGATGCCGCGGACGCGTTTGCGCCAGCGGTCGAAGGCCGCCACACAGGCCTGCTGGGCGGCGAGCCGGTCCGGGCCGTCGGCGTACGGGAAGCGGGCCATCGCGTAGTAGCGGACCGCGTCCAGGTCGCGGCCGCGGGTCTCGGCCGCCATCGCGAGGGACGACCACGTGTGGGTCCAGGCGCCCTCGTCCTCTTTCTCGTCGAGGCTTTGCATGACGCGGTGGATGACATCGCCGGGGATGCCCTGGGCGTACGCGTGCGGGAGGGCGAACCGGCGCAGCTCCGCTGTGGGGATCATCGGGCGGCTCCTTTCTCTTCCGGGGTGCGTGCCGGGACATCGGGCATGGCGGGGGGTGTCGGCGCGCCGCCGGGGACGAGCCGGGCGAGGCCGGTTCGTATCCGCCTGCCGAGGCCGGGGGACCAGACCACGTCCAGTTGGGTGTCGAGGAACAGGGCGTGGAAGTGCAGGCAGGCTTCGGGTTCTTGGGGTGCGGGAGCGGTCATCGGTCCGTCACCACCTGGTGCATCTGCCGGAACGTCCTGGCCTGCAGCAGATCGGCCACCGGGATCCGCCCCCCGACGACGCCCTCCACCACGGTCACCAGACGCAGCAGCAGTACGGAGTCCCAGTCGGGGAAGTCGTCCAGGGGCCGGTCGAGGTCCTCCTCCTCCAGGTACAGGCCTAGTTCCTCCTCCAGGAGCGTGCGGAATTCCGTCGTGTCGGCGAGGGTGGTGGTCATGTGCGGTCTCCGTCGTCGGGCCCGAACGCGGCACGCAGCCGCAGATGAGCGGGGGCGGGGGCGATGTCGCCGAGGTCGTGCCGGAAGAAGACGGCGTCGGGATCGTCCGGGTCGGTGCCGATGGGGGTGAAGCCCTGGTCGGCGTAGAACGCGGCGAAGGCGGTGTTGCGCGGCGACGGCAGATAGCGGCCGGCCACGGCCTGCGCCGCGGTGTCGCGGGCGAACTCCAGCACCGCGGCCACGCAGGCGCTCTCGATGCCCCGGGCGAACACGCGGCAGCTCAGGGCGAAGTTGTCGATGCGCAGCAGCTGCTCGTCGCGGCGCAGGAACAGCACGCCGACCAGTCCGTGGTCGCCGAAGCGGTCACGCGCGTGCACCGCGATCACGTGACGTCCCGGCTGCCGCGTCCGGTCGGCCACCTGCGGGACGTCGAGTCGTTCGGTGGCCAGGTGGAACTGGTTTGTGCGCAGGGTGAGTTGAGAGACGCGGGCCAGCTCCGGCTCGTCCGGGGGGCGGAGGGTGACCTCAAGACCGAGCCCGTTGAGATAGTCCTGGTAGGAGGCGACGTCCTCGCGGAACTCCTGCCGCCGTGCCTCGGTGCGGTAGCGGTCGGCCCGTTCCAGGTCGGCCTCGGTGAGTTCGAACAGGTCGAACCAGCCGTCGGCCAGCAGCGCGGACGGGTGCAGGGCGGGTTCGTCGTCGACGCGGACCACGGCGACCTCGGGCAACTGCTCGCCGATCAGCCCGCATTCGAAGAGGCTGTCGTCGGCGAAGACGAAGCTGTCCAGGCCGAGTCCGAGCCGTTCGGCGATGTCCCGGAGATTGTCGTGCTTGGCCTTCCAGTTGGCGCCCACGTGGACGAAGTCGTCCTCGCGCAGCAGCATCGCCGGATGCGTTCGCAGCGCCTGGCTCACGGCGTCCGCGTCGTTCTTGCTGCTGATCGCGAGCAGCACCCCCTGGGAGCCGAGCTGCCGGATGACCCGTTGAAACTCCACGAAGGCCTCGCCGCGCAGCCCCGCCCCGAGCTCGATACCGCCGGGCCCGTCCTCGCCGAGCACCCCGCCCCACAGCGTCCCGTCCAGGTCCAGCACCAGGACCTTGCGGGTGCGGCCCAGGCGGGCGCGGACGATGTGCGCGGCCTCCCGGGCGTAGGCGGCCAGCAGCGCTTCGGACAGCCGGGCCCGGGCGTACTGGGCGGCGCGCGGCTCACCCGCGGGCACGCCCTCGCCGATCAGCGGATCGAGGTCCACGACGACCACGCCCGGGTGTTCGGCGGCGAGCGACAGCAGCCCGCTGTTGAACTCCCGCCACACCGCGCCGAGCCGGGCGCGGCAGCGCAGATCGACCAGCTGGTGGGTCAGACGGCGGTGCAGCGGGACCGTGTTGAGCACGAGCAGTCCGCGACCGGCCTGCTGATGGGCGCGTACGGCGGCGGAGACCAGAGCGAGTCTGCTGCGCGCCGCGTCCTCGACGTCCTCGGCCCGCCAGGGCACGGTGAGATCGCCGAGGACCGTGTGCGCGTCGAGCAGACACAGCGTCAGGTCCGCGTCCTGCGCCGTGTCGGCCGGCCGCATCAGGTCCTGCAGATACGACCCGTACGGCGAGACCTTCGCGTCCAGCAGCAGCCCGTGGCGGGCCAGTTCGGCGGTGAGCGGTCCCACCACCGGTGCCACCGTGGACTCGCCGGTCACGGCCACGGAGACCACCGCCGCGTCAGGGACGTTGCGGCGCACCTCCTCCAGGTCGAGCCGGGCCAGCAACTGGCCCGCGGCCGGGAGATCGGCCCGGGGCATACGGGACAGCAGCGCCCGCACCGAGCCGTACTCCGCGGCCAGCTTCCCGGCGCGGTACAGCCCGCGCAGGGTGGCCAGGGCCCCCTGGTCGTGCCAGCCGGCCGTGGGTGCCGGACTCGGGATCCGTTCCTGGGCCTGGGTCATGAGCGCTCCAGCGCGATGCCGGACTTGATCCACTTGCTGGACTCGACGGCCACCGCGACGGCGCGTCCGGGCCCGTCCCACTGCTCCAGGAGCTCGGCGAGCTGCAGGAAGGGCAGGGCGTTGCCGTTGTTGCCGACGGTGCGCACCACGTTGATCCGGCGGGCGCCCGGGGCGGGCATGGCCGCCGAGATACGGTCGCTCATCCGGCCGGAGAGCTGCGGGGGCAACAGGAAGTCCACCTGGTCGGCGCCCCAGCCCAGATCGCCGAGGAGTTCCCAGAACATCTGCTGGGCCAGGGACGGCACCGTCTCCTCGATCGCCTTGTAGTCCTCCGAGACCGCCGGACGGTCGCTGTGCCGGTCGCCGAGTCCGAACCAGTCGATGATCTGGCCGGGTTCCCGGCCCAGGCCCACCAGCCGGTTGAGGACCTGACGGATGGCGATCCCCGGGCCCAGCGGTTCGGTGCTGATGACGGCCGCGCCGGCGCCGTCGCCGAAGAGGGCGTAGTTGACGAGCTCGGCGGAGGTGCGGGTACCGGGGTCGAAGTCCCGCTCCAGGTGCTTGGCGCACACGTCGCCGCCGATCACCAGCACGGTGGCGCAGCGCCCGGCCAGCAGCAGGGTGCGGGCCACGTCGAGGGCCTGTACGGCACCGGCACAGCCGGACTGGAGCTGATAGGTGGGGACGTTGTCGATGCCGAGCCGGTCCGCGACCAGGTTCACGGTGGCGGGCATCAGATGGTCCGGGGTCGCGGTGCCCATGACGACGCAGTCGATGTCGCGCGGATCGAGGCCTGCCTGCGCCAGCGCCCGGTCGGCGGCGGTCGCCGCGATGTCGGCCAGGCTGTGCCGGACCTGACCGGTCGCCAGGTCGACGGCGAAGTACCGGCTGGTGTTGCCGATGAACATCTCGGCCCAGGTCTCGTCGACGCCGACGAGCTTGGCCAGGGTCGCGTTGTCCACGGGTTCCCCGGGCAGGCAGGTGCCGACCGAGGCCAGGTGTGCGGTGGGAGCGGTCATCGGCCGGTTCCTTCCGGGGTCAGGGTCACGGCGGCGTCGGCGAGGCCGCGGCCTTGCAGATAGCGGACGAGGTCGCCGACGGTGCGCATGCTCTCCAGCAGTTCCTCGACCGGGAGCGTGCCGAGCTGTGGCAGCTCCCTCTCGATGCGGGTCTTCAGCTCCACGGCCTGGATCGAGTCGAAGCCCAGGTCCTCGTGGAGCCGGGTGGTGTCGTGCACCAGGTCCGGGTCGTGTCCGCCGACCCGGCACACCAGACGGCGGGCCAGCGCGGCGAGGGAGTCCGGCAGGTCCTCCGCCGGGGTCGGCGGACACGATTCCCCGCGGCCCGTGAGGGGCGGTGCCGCGGCGTCCGCGCCGGTGGGGGGCACGGACGGTTCCGGGTGGATGGGGGCGGAGCCGGAGCGCCAGGCGCGGAACGACTCGTCGAACAGATAGGGCGGCAGCCGTCGGGGCAGCCGGTCCGACTCGGTGTACAGCACGTCCCAGTCGGGTGTCAGGCCCGCGCACCACAGCTCGCCGAACAGCTGCTGGGGCCGGTGGCCGGGGGCCTGCTCGCCCGGGTGCGCGGCGTGCAGGTTCGCCGTGGAGCCGTCGGCCGACCGCAGCCGGGCCAGCAGCGGAGTGAGCACCGCGGCCGGGCCGATCTCCACCACGTGGGTGACGTCGGTGGCGAGCAGGGCGCGGGCGGCCTCGGCGAACCGCACCGGTGCGGTGATCTGCCGTGCCCAGTACCCGGCGTCCAGGGTTTCCTCGTCGGTCAGCTGCCGGCCGTGCACCGTCGAGAAGAACGCAAGGTTCGGGCGCGGGTCGGAGACGTCCGCGCAGGCGCGGCGGAACTCCTCGACCACGGGCAGCATCAGCGGCGAGTGGAAGGCGTGGGAGACCGCGAGCGGCCGGGCCGCCACCTTGCGTTCGGTCAACTCCTCGGTGAGCGTGGCGAGTTCGCCGAGGTCTCCGGCGACCACCGTGCGGCGGGGGCCGTTGACGGCGGCCAGGCCGAGCCGCTGCCGCCCCGCCAGCAGCGGCTCGACCTCCGCGGCGTCCAGGGCCACCGCGAGCATTCCGCCGTCCTCGGGCAGTGTCTCCATCAGCTCCCCGCGCCGGGCGACCAGCCGGGCGGCGTCCGCCGGGTCGAGCGCCCCGGCCACGCAGGCGGCGGCGAACTCGCCGATGCTGTGCCCGATGACGTACGCAGGCACGATCCCGGCCTCGGTCAGGGTGGCGGCCATCGCGTACCCGACCGCGAACAGCGCGGGCTGGGTCAGGCGCGGGCGGTGGATCTCCGGGTCGCCGTCGAGGATCAGGTCGCGCACGGACTGCCCGGTGTGCGGGGCGAGCAGCTTGTCCACCTCGTCGAAGTGCCGTGCGTAGGCGGGGCACGACCGGTACCAGGAAGCGGCCATCCCAGGGTGCTGTGCGCCCTGCCCGGTGAAGGCGAACGCCACGGAGGGGGCCGCACCGCGCCTGACCTCCGTCCCCTCGCCGTGTTCGGCGGCCTCGCGCAGCCCCGCCACCAGAGTGGGCAGGTCGGTGGCGGCGACGGCCACCCGTTGCGGAAGCCGGGACTTGACCCGGTTGCTGCTCCAGCACAGCTGCGCCAGCTGATCGCCGGGACGGCGGGACAGCGCGTCGGCCTGGGCCAGCAGATTGGCGCGCAGCCGCTCCGCGCTGCGGGCGGAGACGGTGAACACGCCCGGTGCCCCGGGGCGGGTCCGGTGCACGACCCGGGGTGCGGAGGCCAGCACCGCGTGGGCGTTGCTGCCGCCCATCCCGAAACTGCTCACCGCGGCGTGCACCGTGCCGGAGGGCAGCCTGAGCGGCGACTTCAGCAGGGACAGCCGCTGTCCGGACAGGTTCAGCCGGGGGTTCTCGTCGTGGGCGTACCTGCTCGGCGGCACCGTGCGGTGGTGCAGCGCGAGGACGGCCTTGATGAGCCCGGCGATGCCCGCCGCGCCCTCGGCGTGCCCGAAGTTGCTCTTCACGGAACCCAGCGCCACGCTGCCGCCGCTGCGGCCACTGGTGAGCCGGCCGAGCGCCTGCGCCTCGATGAAGTCGCCGAGCAGGGTGCCGGTGCCGTGCGCCTCGACGAACCCGATGTCGTCGGCGGTGATCCCGGCCCGCTGCCACACGGACTCGATCAGCTGCTCCTGCGCCCAGCGGTTGGGCGCGGTGATGCCGTTGCTACGGCCGTCCTGGTTGCTGCCGGTCTCCTTCAGGACGGCGTACACCGGCTGACGGTCCGCCAGGGCGTCGCTCAGCCGGCGCAGCATCAGCACCGCCACCCCTTCGGCCCGCCCGATCCCGTCCGCCTGGGCGCTGAACGGCTTGCACCGGCCGTCGGGCGCCGAGAGGCCGGCCTGGGTGTAGAAGATGTTGATGACCGGCGTCATGATCAGGTTGGTGCCGCCCACCAGGGCGTGGTCGCACTCGCCCCAGCGCAGCGAGTTCATGGCGAGGTGGACGGCGACGAGCGAGGAGGAGCAGGCCGTGTCCACGGCCAGGCTGGGGCCCTTGAGGTCGAGGTGGTACGAGACGCGGTTCGCGCCCATGAAGTAGCCGTTGCCGGAGCCGTGGCGGGCGGTGATCCGGTCGTAGTCCTTGAGGGCCAGAAACGCCCACTCGTTGGCCATCACTCCGACGAACACGCCGGTCGCCGTGCCGGCCAGGTCCTGGGGCGCGATCGCGGCGTCCTCGATGGCCCGCCAGGAGCACTGCAGCAGCAGCCGCTGCTGCGGGTCCATCGCGGCGGCCTCGCGCGGTGCGATCCCGAAGAAGACGGGATCGAAGGCGTCGGGGTCGCGGATGAACCCGCCGCGCACGGTGTTGCTGCGGCCGGGCGGCCGGGCCTCGTGGGCGCTGTCCGGGGCGGACGGGGGAACGGCGTGATAGCGCTCGGCGTCCCAGCGCTGCTCGGGCACCCGGCCCGTGCCGTCGCGTCCGTCCATGAGGAGCGCCCAGTACTCCTGGGCGTCACGGGCGCCGGGGAAACGGCAGTCGAGACCGACGACCGCGATGGGCTCGCGCACGCTCATGACCGGTCCTTGCCGTCCGTCGCCCGGTCGGCCAGGAGTTCGGCGAGATGGGAGGCGATCGCGTGGACGGTCGGGAAGTCGTACGCGATCGTGGGGGAGACCGCGATCCGGAACTCCTCCTCGATCTCGCCGCAGATGCTGATCGCCGCGACGGAGTCGATGCCGTAGTCGGCGAGCGGGGTGTCCGGGTCGATGTCCTCGGCGGGCTTGCGCAGATGGAAGGCGACCCGCTCGGTCAGCCACGGAACGAGGCCGGGTGCCTTCCCGCGGGGCGAGGGCTCGGCGTGACGGGCGTCGCGGGTTTCGGGGGCGATGCTCATGGTGTTTCTCTCTCTCCGGAGCTCGGGCCTTCGGATCTCAACGGCGGGTGGCGGCGGGCTCGGGTGCCGCGGCCGTGGGGGTGACCAGGGCGGCGACCGCGGGCTGCAGGCGCTGGTGCAGCGCCGGCAGGCTGCCGTCGAGGAAGAGCCGCCGCATGAGGGTGCGCTGCGTCTTGCCGCTGGTGGTCTTGCGGATCGCGCCGGGTCGCACCAGCACCACGCTCACGGCGGGCAGCTGGAACTGACGGCTGATCAGGGACTGGACGGAGGCGCCGAGTTGGGGAAGGTCCAGGTCCTCGGGGGCCCGCCCTCGCAGCTCCTGCACCACGACCACGTGCGAGCGCTCGGACGCCTCGTCGGTGACGGTGAACACCGCGCCGCCGCCGCGCCGGTACGCCTCCCCGGACTCCTGTACGGCCTGCTCGATGTCCTGTGGGTAGAGGTTGCGGCCGTGCTGGATCAGCATTTCCTTGATCCGCCCGGTGACGTAGAGCTCCTCGTCGAGCAGGGCGCCTAGATCGCCGGTGCGGAACCAGCCCGCGCGGCCGTCCGCCGTTTCCGCCCGGAAGGTCTCGGCGGTCATCTCCTTGCGGTTCCAGTAGCCGCCTGCCACCGAGGGGCCGCGCAGCCAGATCTCGCCGACCCGGCCGCCGGGCAGTACCCGCAGGGTCACCGGGTCCACGATGAGCACCTCGGTGTCCTTCGGACGGCCGCAGCCGACCAGAGTGCGGGCGGGCCGGTCGCTGCGGGCGGGCCGCAGTTCGTCCTGCTCCAGGGCGCGGGCGTCCACGGTGAGTTCGAGGTGGGCGGCCTCGGTGTCCCCGCTGGAGACCAGCAGGGTGTTCTCGGCCAGGCCGTAGCAGGGCAGGAGGGCCCCTGGGCGCAGCCCGTTGGCGGCGAAGCGGCTCGCGAAGGCGCGCAGGGTCTCGGCGCGTACCGGCTCGGCTCCGTTGAGGGCGACCCGCAGGCTGGACAGGTCCAGGTCCGCGGACTGTTCCTCGGTGACGCGGCGGGTGCACAGCTCGTAGCCGAAGTTGGGGGAGGCGGTGCCCTCGACCCGGTAGTCGTGGATCATGCGCAGCCAGCGGTGCGGCTGCTTGATGAAGGCGATCGGTGACATCTGCACGCTGGTGCCGCCCATCCACAGCGGGTGCAGGGTCATGCCGATGAGCCCCATGTCGTGGTAGAGCGGCAGCCAACTGCCGGCCACCACACCCTCCGGGGTCACCATGGCGGTGCGGATGGCGTCCTCGTTGGCGGCGAGGTTGGCGTGCGTGACCATGACGCCCTTCGGCTCGCTGGTGGAGCCGGAGCTGTACTGGAGGAAGGCCACATCCGTGTCGCGCACGCGGGGCGGGGACCACAGGTCCGGGTCGGCCGACTCGTCGTCGTCCCCGCCGGTCGCCATGCACAGCACATCCTGCTCTCCCGCGGCGACCAGCCAGGCCCCGATGGCCTGCCGGTACTCCGGGAGCGTCAGCACCGCACCCACCTTGGCGTCCCGCAGGATGCCGTGGACCCGGGCGAGCCGTTCGCCCGGCTCGTCGGGCAGCGGCGCGGGGATGGCGGTACGGCCCGCGTAGAAGCAGCCCAGGAAGGCCGTGACGAAGTCCAGGGTCGGCGGGTAGAGCAGCAGGACCGGACGCGAGGGGTCTTTGGACGCGTGCTGCAGTCGGGTTGCCACCAGGCGGGCCCGGCGGTCCAGTTCGGCGTAGCTGAGCTGCTCGGGCCGCATGACCGGCCCGTCCTCGTGCAGGTACACGAACGCGGCACGCTCGGGGTGGCGGTCCACGCCGGTGCGTACGGCGTCCGTCAACGTCCGGTGCTGAAGCTGGTGTGGCACGGGCTGTCCTCTCCCAGGGCGATCCTTGCGACGGCACCGAGTGCCATCGGTGCCCTCAGCCTTGAGGTGCCGTGAAAAGGCGGCGTAAAGCGAAAATTGGTGCGCACGTCAAGGGTTTGGGGTTTCACCTATGGTCGAGTGCAACGGTGGGTGCCCGTGGGGCCACGTACTGTGCTGGCACGCGGTGCCGAAAGCGGCCGGTGCAAGGAGGACTTGATGACCGGACCGGACGTACGCGTCGAAGCGCAATCGCTCGACCCCCTGCCGCCCGGCGGACATGCCGTCTGCCTCGGCCGGCTGGACGAGTGGGCGGTGGCGTCCGCGCGTGAACCCGTCGTCCGGGCACGGTCGTCGGGCTCCCGGTTGCTGCTGCGCCATGCGGTGGCCGCGGCCGACGGCACGCACCCCCACCGAGTCGTCGTGGGCCGCGACGGCCATGGGCGGCCGGTCCTGCATGCTCCCCAGGGGCTGGACGTCAGCATCAGTCACACGGCCGACGTGCTCGTGGTCGGCGTGGCCCGCGGCCGCCGTATCGGGGTGGACGTGGAGGCGTGGGACCGCCCCCTGATGGCGCGCGGGCTCGCCGAGAAGTTCTGCCACCCCGAGGAACTGGCGGAGCTGCGCGAACTGCCGCCCGCCGAACGCAATGCGGCGCTGGTACGGCTGTGGACGCTCAAGGAGGCGTACACGAAGGCGCTCGGCGTCGGGCTGGCGTACGACTTCTCACAACTGCGCCCCCGGCCCGCCCCGGGGACCGGCTGGTGGCTGGATCGCGCCGCACCCGGTTGGCGCCTGCGCTGCGACCGCGTCCTGGACCGATACGCCGTCGCCCGCGCGCTGGGACCTGACGGACCGTGACCGGCACCGCCGCAATCGAGTCAGCCATGTTTCGATACACCGTTGACTCGATTGCTCGCCGGGTCTAGCGTCGAGGCCACACGGCACCAGTACGGCACTCAGCTCACGTTCACCCTCTTCTTGCCGAGGAGCGGAAACCGTGGCAACTCAGCCTCGCCGCAAGCACCCTGACCAAGCGTCGCCCACCGCGCACCCGCACCGCTGGCGGGTGCTGGCGGTGCTCCTGGTCGGCCTGCTGCTCGTAGTCCTGGACACCTCGATCCTCAATGTGGCCCTGAAGGCCCTGGCGGAGCCCGCGCCCGACGGCCTCGGTGCCTCACCGGGCGATCTGCAGTGGTCGATCGACTCCTACACCCTCGTCTTCGCGGCCCTGCTGTTCACCACCGGCGCGCTCGCCGACCGCTGGGGACGCAAACGCGTCCTGCTGGCCGGTCTTTTGGTCTTCGGCGTCTGCTCCCTGTGGTCCGCCTACGCCCGCAGCGCCGACGAACTGATCGTCGCGCGGGCCGGGTTGGGGATCGGCGCCGCCCTGGTGCTGCCGGCCACCCTGGCGATCATCATGGCCGTCTTCCCGCCCGCCGAGCGCGCCAAGGCCATCGGTCTGTGGGCGGGTGCCGCAGGCCTCGCCGTCGCGCTCGGTCCGATCACCGGCGGCGCGCTGCTCGAACACTTCTGGTGGGGCTCGGTGTTCCTGGTCAACCTGCCCGTCGTGGTGATCGGTGCCGCCGCCGTGCTCGTGGTCGTCCCCGAGTCCAAGGACCCCGGCCGCGGCGGCCTCGACCCGCTCGGCGCCGTGCTGTCCGTCGCCGGGCTCACGGCACTGGTGTACGGCGTGATCCGGGGCGGAGAGTCGGACAACTGGGCGGAGCCGGTGGTGTGGGGGCCGATGCTCGGCGGTCTGCTGGTGCTGGGCCTGTTCGCGCTGTGGGAGCACCGCACCGAACGCCCCGCGCTGGACCTCGCCCTGTTCACCGTCCGCCGCTTCTCGGCCGCCGTGACCGTGATCGGCCTGGTCTTCTTCGCCCTGCTCGGCGCCACCTTCTTCCTGGTGTTCTATCTGCAGAGCGTGCGCGGCTGGACACCGCTTCAGGCCGGGTGCCTGCTGCTGCCCCTGGCCCTGGCCCAGTTGGCCTGCTCGGCACCGGCCACGCTCCTGGCCAGGCGGATCGGCTCCGGGCCGGTGTGCGCCACCGGCATGCTGCTGACCTCACTCGCCTTTCTCGCCGTGGCCGGGATCGACGAGCGGACCGAGGTGTGGGTGATCGAGTCCGTGCTGTTCGTCATGGGCATCGGCATCGCCTGTGTGATGCCGCCCGCGACCTCGGCCGCCATGTCCGCCGTCTCCCAGGACCGGGCGGGCACCGGCTCGGCGGTCACCACCACCTTCCGGCAGGTGGGCGGCGCCCTCGGCGTCGCCGTCCTCGGCTCGGTGCTCTCCGTCGCCTACCGCTCCCGCATCGAGGACCACGTGACGCCGCTGCCCGCACCGGTCCGTGACACGGCGGAGGAGTCCATCGCCGGCGCCCTCACCGTCGCGGAGGAGCTGGGTCCGCGCGGTGCGCCGCTCGCCGGACAGGCCGTCGACGCGTTCGTCTCGGCCATGCACCTCACGGCCCTCGTCGCCGCCGGCGTCACCTTCCTCGGCGCCCTGGTCAGCTTGCTGTTCCTGCCTGCCCGTACGGCCGCCGGAGCGCCCGACGGCCAGGAGGCGCCCACGCGAGAAGTCCACACCACGGAGGTCTGATGCCTATGCCGCCCGCCGACCGAGCTGCGGCCGCCCCGGGGCCCTCACCCCGGGGCGGCCGTCAGCGCGACCCCGCCGCCGACCAGGCGATCCTTGACAGCACCCTGGGTCTGCTCAGTGAGGGGTGCAGCTTCGGCGACCTGTCCATGGACCTGGTCGCCCAGCGCGCGGGCGTCGCCCGGGCCACCATCTACCGGCGCTGGCGCAACAAGGAAGAGCTGGTGCTGGCCGCGCTGGGCAGCCTCGACCTGCCTGTGCCGCCGCTGGACGGACTCAGCCTGCGAGACCGTCTGGTGACCCTCGTCGACCAGCTCCGCCACCGTGGTCAGGACACCAATCTGCACCGGCTGATCGGCAGTCTGCTCGGTGAGGCGGTACGCCGCCCGCAGCTGGTGGAGCAATTCGAGAACACGGTCGTCGCCGCCCGGCACGAGGCACTGCTGCATGTGCTGCGAGACGGCATCACCGGCGGTGAGCTGCGGGCCGACCTCGACCTGGACGACGCGATCGAGATGCTCACCGGACCGATGGCCGCCCGCCTGATCCTGCGCCAACGCCCCGTGGAATCCGTGGTGTTCGCCGAGCGCATCGTCGACACGTTCCTGAACGGAACCCGCACGGTCCGTGCCGGGACAAGCCCGGGCACGACGTCCGAGCACCTCCCACAACCAGAGGAGCCGCTGCCATGAAATTCCTGTTCGACGACCCCGCCTTCGACTACCAGGCCTTACGCGCCGCCGGCTATGCCGACTACGGCGGAGCACAGCTCGGTGAGGTCGTCGCGGTCGCCTCCCGGATCCCCGGCGGAGACACCGACGCCTGGCGGCACGCGTGGACGTCGCTCGCCGAACGCGTCCACGCCCTGGCCGGCGCGGCACGCGAAGAGGGCCGCACCGTCGACGCCCGGACCGCGCTGCTGCGGGCGCACAACTACTACCGGACCGCCGAGTTCTTCGAGCGCGACGATCCGCGGGGGGCGGAGGCCCTACGGCTCATGCGCCTGTCCCGGGAGACCTTCGCCGACGCCGCGGAACTCATGGAGCGGCCACCGCAGTTCCTGCGCATCCCGTACGAGGACACCTCACTGCCCGCCTATCTCTACCGGGTGGACGACTCCGACGAGCCCCGGCCGACGATCATCCACCACGGGGGGCTCGACTCCACGGTCGAGGAGGGCTACTTCTTCGTGGCCGCGGCGGCCCTCGCCCAGGGCTGGAACTGTCTGTGTTTCGAGGGGCCCGGACAGGGCTCCGTCGTGCGCGACCAGGGACTGGTCTTCCGGCCCGACTGGGAGAAGGTCGTCACCCCGGTGGTGGACCACGCGCTGTCCCTGCCCGGCGTGGACCCCGACCGCCTGGCGCTGGTCGGCACCAGCCTCGGCGGGCTGCTCGCGGTGCGGGCGGCCGCGTTCGAGCACCGGCTGGCCGGCTGCGTCGCCCATGACGCGGTCTGGCAGCTGGGCGACGTCGTTCCGCTGCCGCCGTTCGTGCTGGACTGGGTCGAGCAGGGACACGACGACTTCGCCAACCCGGTCATGTGGGGGATCGCCGCCCAGCAGACCTTCACCCGCTGGCTGCTGCGGCACGCCCTGTGGACCTTCGGCGTCGACACCCCGGCCGGGCTGTTGCGCCGGCTGCCCGCGTTCGGTCTGTCGGAGGTCATCGGCAAGGTGCGCTGTCCCGTGCTCGTCATGGACGCGGAAGAGGATCTGTTCTTCGCCGGCCTGGAACACGCGAAGAAGGTCTACACAGGACTGAACTCGCCCAAGACGCTTCAGGTGTTCACCGCGGACGAGGGCGGCGGGGCGCACTGCCACTCGGGTGCCATGCGGCTCTTCCACGACCGGCTCTTCTCGTGGCTGACGCAGACCCTCGGGACGGGACGGGCGGTCCCGGTCTGACCGTCGGCACAGCAGGCGTACGATGCCCGGTCCGCTCGTCCGCGGGCCGGGCAGTTCGCGGGACACGATTCATGGCCGATTCAATTCGGGCGGCCGAATTTCATTCCCATAGCTCGTATCCGGGCGGGCCGAGTTCTATTGTCCTTAATAACCGTGTAACGGGGAGGGGGTGGCATCGAAGGGGGAGCTAGCATATGCTTCACGCAACTAGTGGCGATATTGCCGACTATGTGGCGTCCCAGACCTGAGGGCGGACGGGGGAACCAGAATCAGTTGAATGCGTACCCACGCATTCTGGGGGGTTTGCTGTGGCCCTGTCCTCTGTACAGGCTGACCAGCCACTGCGCTACGACCTGCTTGGGCGCCTGCGGGTGTCCCGGGGCGGTACAGACCTGACACCTGAGGCACCCAAGCTCGCCAAACTGCTCGCCCTGCTCCTGATCAGGGCGGGTGAGCCGGCGGCCGGCGAGAAACTCGTGGCGGAACTGTGGGAGCAGGACCCGCCGCGCTGCGCGTTCGCCAGTCTGCGGGTGTACATCTCGCAGCTGCGAAAAATTCTGAGCAGTCCGAGTGGTATGTCACCCATCATCACAACGCCCCTCGGATACATTCTCGACACGACGGGGACGGTGATGGATCTCCACGAATTCGAGCTGCTCTACACCCGTGGCCGGGAACGGTATGTGGCGGCTGATTTCCCGCATGCGGCCGAACTTCTCCGCCGGGCGCTGTCGCTGTGGCGAGGCCCTGTTCTGGAGGGCATTCCCGGCTCGCTGGTCATCGATTCGTTCACCGCCGTCCAGGACGAGAAACGGCTGAATTGCACCGAACTGAGGATGCACGCGGCGCTGGCTCTCGGCTGCCATCACGAGATGATCGAGGAACTGCGCGGCCTGGTCGTCCAGCACCCGCTGCGGGAGCCCTTCCACCACCAGCTGATGGTCGCCCTCTACCGGGCGAACCGCCAGGGCGACGCCCTGGCGGTGTACCGCAGCGCCCGCCGGGTGCTCAGAGAGGAACTGGGAGTCGAGCCGGGCCCGTCACTGCGCCTCGCCCATGAGGCGATCCTGCGGGCGGACCCGGAGCGGCTGGAGGCCGCCGGGGTCATTCCGGCCCTGCGCTGAGCGGGTATGTGGCCTGGATGAGTCGTCCTGGGTCCGTTTGTGGCCGCCGGACGGAGAGGGAGCCCGGCGCCGAGGAGCCCTCGGTAGGGCACGAGTTCGGGTGTGTCGCTGAACGGGTGGCGGAGGCGGCCGGGGACCTCCATCCCCGGCCGGTCACCGCGCCCTTGGTCAGCGTGGGGGATCGGATCGGAGGGTATCCGGGGTGACGCCATCGGCCTTGGCCGCGTCGGCAAGGGCCGCGGCAGCGGCTTTCTCGGCCTGAGCCTTGTCGTCGGCGGCCTGGGCGGCGCTGTCGTCCGAGGGCTTTTCCCGGGTCGCCGGCGACTGTGGCAGTACCTCGCTGAACGCGCGGGACACGTCCTGGAGCGCGGCGGTCACCTCGCTGGGAATCACCCAGAACGTACTTCCCGAGTTCTGCGCGATCTGGGGCAGCATCTGGAGGTACTGGTAGGCGAGCAACTTGGGGTCCGGGTCGTTGCGGTGCACGGCCTGGAACACCTCGTCGATGGCTCGGGACTGCCCCTCGGCCTGGAGGATCGCAGCGGTACGGTTGCCCTCCGCGCGCAGGACGGCGGCCTGCTTGTCGCCCTCGGCGGTGAGAATCTGTGACTGGCGTTGCCCCTCGGCCCCGAGAATCGCGGCCCGCTTGTCCCGTTCGGCCCGCATCTGCTTCTGCATGGCGTCCTTGATGGACTGGGGAGGGTCGATGGCCTTGATCTCCACCCGGTTGACCCGCAGCCCCCACTTGCCGGTGGCCTCGTCCAGCACGCCGCGCAGCTGGCTGTTGATGGTGTCCCGTGAGGTGAGGGTCTTCTCCAGGTCCATGGACCCCACGACGTTGCGCAACGTCGTGACGGTGAGCTGCTCGACTGCTTGCAGGAAATTCGCGATCTCGTAGAAGGCCGCTCGGGGGTCGGTGACCTGGAAATACAGCACGGTGTCGATTTCGACGACCAGATTGTCTTCGGTGATGACCGGCTGCGGTTTGAACGAGACGACCTGTTCCCGCAGGTCGATCACCGGATGAACGCGGTCGATGTAAGGGATGACGAGGCTGAGGCCGGGAGTCAGGGTCCGGTGATAGCGACCGAGCCGCTCGACATTGCGAGCGCGTGCCTGGGGCACGATACGGACCGCCCGTATCACGGTGAAAACCGCGATCAGCGCGACGATGAGTCCGGCGATGAGCAATGCGTCCATGGTTTCAGTCCCGTGGGTAGACGATCGCGGTGGCGCCGTTGATCTCTATGACGTCGACGGTCTTGCCGGCGGGAATCACCAGCGTCTCGTCGTAGGCGCGGGCCGTCCACTCCTCACCGTCGATCCGGACCCGGCCGTCCCGGCCCGTCACCTCGGAGATGACGTAGGCACCCCTGCCGACCAGCGCATCTATACCGAATCGCTCGGTTTGAGGCTGGAGCACATGGCGCAACGCAATGGGGCGCACGAAGACCACGGTGACCGTGGAGACGAGGGCGAACACCAGGAACTGGAAGGGCAGCGGCAGCCCGATCGCGGCGGACCCCGCCGTGACCAACGCGGCCACGCTCAGCATTCCGAGCGCAGCAGTCAGGGTGAAGATCTCCACCCCAGCCAACACAGCTGCGGTGATCAACCAGATCAGCCATGGATCCATTGCGTGCCTCTTCTGGCCGATGCCTTGGACGGAAGGGCTTGACTCTCTCCATTGGACCCCGATACGGGCAGCCGGCGATACCCCCAGGACAGGAATCCCCGCCGCCGACGTGCCTGATCAGCCGCGTGCCGTCACCAAGGCCGGGCCGACGGAGTGGGTGCGGGCGAGGACCAGCCGGCCACAGGCGATCTCGACGACCCCGTCCAACGGTCGCCGCCTTCGTGCTCGCAGGCCTCGTCGATGCCGTACCTGTCCCAGGCGGGGAACGGGTCGGCGGACGGGCGGCTCTCGCCGGGGGGTCATCAGGCAGCCGGCGAGGGCCGCCTGGAGTGCCGTCGCGTCCAACTGGGTGCCGATGAAGAACAGTTCCCGGGCGTGCGGGCTCCCGAAGCCCCACAACCGCCCGGGGTGAAGGGGGAGTTCGGAGCGGAACACCGTGGACGAGATCTCCTACTCCTCCGTCTGGTGCCGCGGGACATCTTCCGCTCGGGGATGGCCATGATGTACCTCCTCGGGGAGGATCCCGCAGGTCAGCGCCGTGAGCGGACCCGCGCGTCCTTCGGCGGGTCGATGAACTGCAGCTCCAGCGTCACCGGCGGCTCCGCCACCCCCGGCCCGCCCGCCGCCACCCAGCGCACGACCTCGTCGGTGCTGTCGTCGTCCGTGGCGAACCCGATCCATGTCGGCCGCCCACCCGCCCGCCGGCCCGCGGCCGAGGGGCCGACGACGATGACGTTGGCCTGGTCGCAGGGGCCGAGGCAGTCGGTCGTACGGATCCGGAAACCGTGCTCCGCGGCTGCCGCGCGCAACAGCTCCAGCTGGCCCTCGTGGTCGGTGCCGGGGTGCTTGCGGGCGCTGCCGCAGCAGCAGCCCCTGCAGACGACGAGCGAGCAGGCGGAGCCGGTCAGGGGAGTGCGGGGCGTCGAAGGCATGACAGAAGTGTGAGGCCTGCGGCGTTCGCCCTGATCACCGGGCCGCCCGCTGCGTAGAGTTGACGCCGTGACCGACAGCAGCAAACGCCCGCTCGCCGTGTTCGACCTCGACAACACCCTCGCCGACACCGCCCACCGGCAGCGGTTCCTTGAGTCCAAGCCCCGTGACTGGGATGCCTTCTTCGCCGCCGCGCCCGCCGACCCGCCGCTCGCGGAGGGCATCGCGCTGGTGCTGGCCAGCGCCGAGGAGTGCGAGGTCATCTACCTGACCGGGCGGCCCGAGCGCTGCCGGCGCGACACGCTGGAGTGGCTCGCCGCCCAGGGGCTGCCCGAAGGGCGCGTCTACATGCGCCGCAACGACGACCGCAGGCCCGCCCGGCGCACCAAGCTGGAGACCCTCCGCCGTCTCGCCAGGACCCGGGAGATCCGGGTCCTGGTGGACGACGACGAGCTGGTGTGCGAGGACGCCGAACGGGCCGGGTTCACCGTCGTACGGGCGAAGTGGACCGCCCCCTCCGCGGCGCTGAAGACGGCGCAGGAGCGGGAGGGGCGGACCTGAGGTTCCGGCCTCTCAGTCGGTGTCCTCCAGGCGGAAGCCGACCTTCATGGTCACCTGCCAGTGCGCGATCTGCCCGTTGTCGAGCTGGCCACGCACCTCGGTCACCTCGAACCAGTCCAGGTTCCGCAGGGTCTGCGAGGCCCGCTCGATACCGTTGCGGATGGCCTGGTCCACCCCCTCGGGCGAAGTGCCGACGATATCCGTGACCCGGTACGTGTGGTTCGACATCTGGGTGCTCCTCTCACACGCGTTACTCCACCGTGCCCCAAGGCGGGACATCACGCGAGCCGTCCGTCACCGCGCCACGCTCAGTGACAGCGCGAACCGGCCCTCGCCGTCCGTCCACCAGTGGGCCAGCTCCAGCCCCGCAGCGGACAGTTCGGCGCGCACACCCTCCTTCCGGAACTTCGCCGACACCTCGGTGTACAGCTCCTCCCCGGCCGCGAAGTCGACGGCGAGGTCCAGCGCGGGCACCTTCACGGTCTGTGCGGTACGGGCCCGCAGCCGCATCTCGATCCACTCGTTCCCGGCGTCCCACAGCGCCACATGGTCGAAGGCGCCGGGATCGAAGTCGGCGCCCAGCTCACGGTTGACGACGGCCAGAACGTTTTTGTTGAACGCGGCTGTCACCCCGGCCGCGTCGTCGTACGCCCTGACCAGTACCTTCTCGTCCTTGACCAGGTCGGTGCCGAGGAGGAGCGCGTCGCCGGGTGACAGCAGATGCCGCACTCCGGCGAGGAAGGCGGCGCGCTCGGCGGGCAGCAGGTTGCCGATCGTGCCGCCGAGGAACGCCACCAGCCGGGGGCCCGGGGTGTCGGGCAGCGTGAGTCCGCCGGTGAAGTCGGCGATCAGCGCGTGTACGTCCAGGCCGGGCCGTTCCTCGATGAGGGCCTGCCCGGCCTGGGTGAGGGCGCTGTCGCTGACGTCGACGGGGACGTACGTGTGCAGTTCGGTGAGCGCGTCGATGAGGTACCGGGTCTTCTCCGAGGAGCCGGAGCCCAGTTCCACCAGGGTGCGGGCGTGTGTGGCCGCGGCGATGTCGCCTGCGCGGGAGATGAGGATCTCCCGTTCGGCGCGCGTCGGGTAGTACTCGGGCAACTGAGTGATCTGCTCGAACAGTTCGCTGCCGTGGGCGTCGTAGAACCACTTCGGCGGAAGTGTCTTCGGGGTGCGGGTCAGGCCGTGCAGGACGTCGGCGCGCAGGGCGGCCTCCGTGGCGTCCTCGGGCAGTTGGCGGGTGAGGAGGAACGGGCTCACGTGCGGGGCTCCTTGGAGGGTGCGGGTGCCGAGGCCTCGCCCGGCTCCTTCAGGGGAGTGAGAATGACGTCCGTGCCCTTCGCGACGAGGAGCGTGCGGTCCGGGACCTCGTGCCAGAGCGGATCGTCGTCGTACGGTTCGGAGGCCACGACCGTGCCGTGGCCGGGTGTCGTGAGGTACCACAGCGTGTCGCCCCAGGCGGTCGCCGTGATGCTGCCGCCGCTGGTCAACAGCAGGTTGAGGCGCGCGCCCGGCGCCGCCTCGGCGACCTCGCGGACCGTGTCGGCGAGCGCCTGGCCCTCGTCGTCCCCGGCGCGCAGCCGGGCCAGGACCAGTGCCCAGACGAACGCCGAGTCGTTGCGGGCCTCCAGCGACAGCAGATCCGTCGCGGACAGGGTCCGGGCGAGCGGTGCCAGGGAGTCGGGCCAGCCCGGCACGGCGCCGTTGTGGCTGAACAACCATGTACCGGAGGCGAAGGGCGCCGCCGCGGCCTCCGCGTCCGCCCCGGAGAGCGTCGCGTCGCGTACGGCCGCCAGCAGGGAGGTCGTCCGTACGACGCGGGCGAGATCGGCGAAGGACAGGTCCGCCCAGATCGGCCCGGCCCGCCGGTAACGGGCGGGCACCGGCTCACCGGCAGCGTACCAACCGACGCCGAATCCATCGGCGTTGACCGTGCCGTACCGCTGCTGTCTGGGTGCCCAGGACTGGCGGTACAGGCCGTGCGGGGGCTGCACGAGGTATCTGCCGAGCGGCTCCTCGGGCCCCAGATACGCCAGGTGACGGCACATCAGACGGACTCCGAGCGGGCCGTGCGGAACCCGGAGAAGATCTGCCGGCGGATCGGGTAGTCCCAGTTGCGGAACGTGCCCCGGCAGGCCACCGCGTCCACGGCGAACGCTCCGCCCCGCAGCACCTTGTACTCCGGCCCGAAGAACACCTCCGAGTACTCCTTGTACGGGAACGCCACGAACCCCGGGTAGGGCAGGAAGTCGCTCGCCGTCCACTCCCACACGTCGCCGATCAACTGGCGTACACCGAGCGGAGATTCGCCCTCGGGGTAGCTGCCGACGGGGGCCGGGCGCAGATGGCGCTGGCCGAGGTTGGCGTGCTCGGGGGAGGGGTCGGCGTCGCCCCAGGGGTAGCGTGTGGAGCGGTCGCCGGCCGGGTCGTGGCGGGCGGCCTTCTCCCACTCGGCCTCGGTGGGCAGCCGGCGTCCGGCCCAGCGGGCGTAGGCGTCGGCCTCGTACCAACTCACGTGCAGCACGGGCTCGTTCGGCGGCACGACCTCGGTCACCCCGAACCGGCGGCGCAGCCACTGCTTGCCGTCGCGGTGCCAGAACAGCGGCGCGTGGATGGAGTGCTGCCGGATGTGGGCCCACCCCGCCGGGGCCCACCAGCGCTCGTCCTCGTAGCCGCCGTCCTCGATGAACGCCTGGTAGGCGCCGTTGGAGACGGGTGTGGTGTCGATGTGGAAGGACGCCACCTCGCGCCGGTGCGCCGGGCGTTCGTTGTCCAGCGCCCACGGCTCGTCCGAGGTGCCCATGGTGAACGGGCCACCGGGGACCAGGACTTCGGCAGGGCCGGTGAACAGCGGGGCCGGTTCCGGGTCAGGGGCGGTCAGGGCCTGGGGGCCCTTACGGAGCTGATGGGTGATCAGCATCGTCTCGTCATGCTGCTGTTCGTGCTGGGCGATCATCCCGAAGGCGAAGCCCGCCTCGGTCAGCCGGGTCCCGTGGAACGCGGTGCTCTCCAGCAGGTCCAGCACCCGTCCGCGCACCTCGGCGGCGTAGAGCCGGGCCTCGGAGGGCGGCAGCAGCGGCAGGGTGGGGCGCTCGGAGCGCGGATGCTCGAAGGCGTCGTAGAGGCTGTCGATCTCGGGGCGCATGGCCTCCCGGCCCGCGACGGCCCGCAGCAGCCACTGCTCCTCCTGGTTGCCGATGTGCGCCAGGTCCCACACCAGCGGCGACATCAGTGGGGAGTGCTGCGCGGTGAGGTCCGGGTCCTCGACACAGCTGGTGAGCAGGGTGGTGCGGTCCCGGGCGGTGACGAGGGTCGTCAGGGCCCGCTCCCGCAGCGCCTCGGTCTCGGTCATGTGCGGATGTCCTTCCCGTGCAGGCGGTCGAGCAGGTCGTCGGCGGGACAGCGGCCCCGGGCGATGTACCGGTCCCGGTAGGCCGCTACGGCTTCCGTGACCTCGGGGGTGGCGCCCATCCTCGGCAGTGCCTCCAGCGCGGCGGCGAAGCAGATGACGGCCGCCTCGTGCAGCTCGGGGTCGGACAGGCCGTGCCGGGCCGCGTCGGTCCACAGCGGGTTGTGCGGCGCGGGCATCGGCAGCGACCGCTCGGCCAGCGGCTTCACCGCGCGGTAGGCGGTCTCGGTGGCCTGCGCGTCGTCGAACAGGGCGGCCGTCACGGCGAGCGGGACGATCCAGCCGTCCTCGCCCGGCTGCGCGTCGATCATGCGCAGTTCGAGATGGCCGCGCGGTCTGACCGGCGGGAACAGCGTCGTCAGGTGATAGCCGAGGTCCTCCTCGGTGGGCGGTCTCGGCACCGCCGATCTGGTCCACTCCCGGAAGGTGAGCCCCTCCGGGACCTCCCACGGTCCGCTGTCCTGGCGGACGCACATCACCGGCGCTTCCAGGACGTGCCGGGCCCACGCGGCGCGCGGATCGCCGTCCAGCGGGGGAGCGCCCGCCCGGCCCTCGCCGATCTCCATCCACAGCAGCTGGCGGGTGGAGCGCCAGCCGGTGGGTTCGTTCCCGGCGAGGGGGGAGTTGGCGAAGGCCGCCACCAGGACCGCGCCGAGCTGGTGGGCGAGCCACCAGCGCCGCACATGACCCAAGGGGCCCGGCTCCTCGTGACCGGCGTCGAGGCAGACCTGGACGGAGGCCGAGGTGCACATCATGGCGCGGCCGGCCGGACCTCTGCGGTCCAGGCAGGCCTCCATGGCGTCGTAGCGGGGTTCGCGCAGATAGCGGCGCGGTTCGTGCCAGGGATCATGGCCGATGCCGACCAGCCCGAGACCGTGCACGCGCAAGGTCGCGCGGACGGCGTCGAGGTCGGCGGAGACGGTACCGATGCACTCCATCAGGGAGGCGGCGGGCGGCGAGCTCAGTTCCAGCTGGCCGCCGGGCTCTATGGTGAGCGCCGACCTCAGGGGCACGGTCCGCAGGGCGGCGTAGGCCGCTCGCAGTCGTTCGGGTGTGACGGGGAGCTGCGGGCTGCGCAGCTCATGGACGAGCCATTCCACCTCGACACCGAGGGTGCGGGGTGGGCCGGTCTTGAAGCAGATACCACGGACCAGGGCCTCGACCTCGGCCTCGGAGACCGAGGTGCGGGGCCTGGTACAGCCACTCGGTGAAGAGCTGCTGGACGAATCTGGCATTATCGGAACCCTCCTGATATTCCACCATGCCACCGGCCCGGCATTTCGGGTGGGCCGGGACGGCACACTCGTCCCACCCAAGACGCTGAACCGGCTCCGCACAAGGGCGCATCCCGGGATGTTCCGGATCAGTCACATCCAGTTCCCGCCCGTTTTCGGAGGCGTTCGCGGACCCAGAAACTCTGTTGCACCACCTATGGAGCATCGCCCACGATGCCTGCATGAGCACGACGGGGGAACACGCCCGGCGCGCGCTCAAGGCGCTCACGGGGGTGGCGCCTTGAGCGCGCGCCTGCGGGGCATCGCACAGCAGACGGAACAGATCGTGGCTGCGGGTTTCTACGGCGCCTCCGACGGCCACGAAGTGTCCATCGCGGTGGCGGTGTCAGCCGCCCGGCAGGGGACGCGCATGTACGGGCCTGCTCCGGTCCCGGTGCCGCCGGCGCCTTCCCTGGATACGTTCTTCGAGGTCACGGGCGAGAGCAGCCTGGAGGCGGCGCGCAGGCTCGGCGCCGGGACGGCCGTACTGAACTTCTCCTCGGCCCGCAACCCCGGCGGCGGCTACCTCAACGGCGCGCAGGCCCAGGAGGAGGCCCTGTGCCGCGCCTCAGCGCTCTACACCTGCCTGATCGAGATCCGCGAGTTCTACGACCACCACCGGGCGCACCGCGACCCCTTCTACACGGACCGTGTCATCCACTCGCCGGCCGTACCCGTCTTCCGCGACGACCGCGGCCGCCTGCTGGACTCGCCGTACACGGCCGGCTTCCTGACCTCCGCGGCACCGAACGCGGGAGTCGTCAGACGTACGGCACCGCAGCGCGCCGCGGAACTCCCGCGGGCCCTCGCTGTCCGCGCCGAGCGGGTGCTGGAGGTGGCCGCGGTGCACGGCTACCGGCGGCTGGTGCTGGGAGCGTGGGGCTGCGGGGTGTTCCAGAACGACCCGGCGCAGGTGGCGGGGGCGTTCCGCGCGCTGCTCGGGCCGGGGGGACGGTTCGCGGGCCGGTTCGAGCACGTGGTGTTCGGAATCCTGGACCGTACGCCGGGGGCCGCGACTCGGGCGGCTTTCGAACAGGCGTTTACGGGAGCGCCCCGTTAGGGGCGCGGGGAACTGCGCGACCAGCCACGGACGGCCCGCACTTCTACTTCCAGCCGTATCGCATCCGCAACCGGTGCACAACGGAGTGGAACCGCATACGGTCCAGCGCGCACGCCTCGCGCCGCATACCGCGCTCGTGCAGCCGCAGCACCCGGTCGACATCGACCCAGGAGTCCCGCCCGGACCGGTCCCAGGGCCCGTGCCCGATCGGCACCCACTCCCTGTCCCCGTCATGCCGCTTGCTGGACAACTGCACGGCAAGGAACGTCCCGCCCGGCTCCCGGGCCACAACCAGCACGGGCCGGTCCTTGCCCCGCCCGTCGTTCTCCTCGTACGGCACCCAAGTCCACACGATCTCCCCGGGATCCGGGTCACCGTCGTGCGCGGGCGAGTACTCGGTGCGCACCCGGCCCACCTCGCGGGGGTCGGCCTCGACGGTGGCGAAGGGGCCCTGGCGGCCGGGGATGTTCTCTTCGGTCTCTTCGGTGGACGCAGTCACGGGGATCACGTTAGAGCGTGTCCTCGGACGAACCGACGCCGGGCACCCCGCCGTTGGCCTACACGGCCGAGACGACCTGCTCCGGCGGCCAGGCCTCGTGCCAGCGCAGCTCCGCCTCCACCTGGGCGGCGAGCGACACCAGGAGAGGTTCGCTGTGGGACGGTCCGAGGAGTTGGGCGCCGACGGGCAGCCCGCCCTCGACGAACCCGGCCGGGACGTTGACGCCGGGCCAGCCCAGCACGTTCCACGGCCAGGCGAAGGGGCAGGCGGCGATCATCGCGCGGTCGGTGGCGAGCCCGCCGAGCCCCAGCATCGCGCCGATACGCGGCGGGGGAGCGGCCGTGGTGGGGGCGAGCATGACGTCGTACGACTCGAAGAACGTGCCGATACGGCGGTGCAGTACGGCTTCGGCGCGCCGGGCCGCCCGCAGGGGTGCCCCGCCGAGCAGCCGTCCCAGGCGGGCGGCGTCCAGGGTGCGCCGGTCGAGGAGGGCCGGGAAGGGCGACTCGGTCACCCACTCGGCGATCCCGACGGTCGCCCGCGGCACGAAGGTCAGCCCGATCTGCCCGTACGGCGGATCGGCCTCCTCGACAGTGTGCCCCAACGCGGCGAGCTTCTCGGCGAGTTGGACGACCTTCGCACGGACCTCGGGCTGGAGCCGGGCAGGCAGTGCGGTGAAGGGCGGCTTGAGGGAGAGGGCGATGCGCAGCCGCCCCGGCTCGCGTCCCACGGCCGCCGAGGCGTCGACGGTGGGCGGCCGGTGCGGGTCGTTGTCGTGGTTGCCGCTCGCCGCGTCCAGCAGCAGGGCCGCGTCGGCGACCGTACGGGCCAGGGTGCCGTTGACCGTGATGCCCTGGAAGGACTCGCCGCGCGGCCAGGTCGAGATCCGGCCGCGCTGCGGCTTGATACCGACGAGGTTGGTCCAGGAGGCGGGGATCCGCACCGATCCGGCACCGTCCGAGCCGAGGGCGGCTGGGACGAGCCCGGCGGCAACGGCGGCGGCGGAACCACCCGACGAACCGCCCGGGGTGTGCTCGGTGTTCCACGGATTGCGGGTCTCCCCGAAGGCCGGGCCCTCGGTGAACGGCCACTGGCCGAGCTCGCAGGTATTGGTCTTGCCGACGATCACGGCCCCGGCAGCGCGCAGCCGCCGTACTGCCTCACCGTCCTCGGCGACCGGCGGGAACTCCCCGCGGCAGCCGAACGCGGTGGGCTCGCCCGCGACATCCATGTCGTCCTTGACGGCCACCGGCACTCCGAGAAGTGGCCGACGGTTTCCGGCGGCGAGTTCCTTGTCCGCCGCGTCCGCCTCGGCGAGCGCCGCCTCGGCCCGGACGATCCGGAAGGCGTTCAGCGACCCCTGCGTCGCCTCGATGCGCGCGAGCGCCTGTTCGACCAGCGCCCGGGACGTCACCTCCCCGTCGGCCAGCGCACGGGCGGACTCCGCCAGGCCTGCGGAACGGTCGAACGTCATGCGGGACACCTCCGGTGACGGCGTTGTCTACCGAACAGTAACCTCCAGGGCCCCCGGGATGGAACGACTTCGGAGCGAGCCGGAGTTGCCTGCATGCTGCAGCTTCCCGGGTCGTGCACGAACCATTGACGCACCCACGCCCCACCCCTACCTTCTGATCGACTTCCCGAACTGAGTTCGGAATGTCGAACACTTCGTGCGCCATGTGTCATGTGCTCATGTGTCATGTGTCAGAGGGAGAGCCGCCCATGACCGCAGGACCCCCCACCCCGTCTCGCCGCACCCTGCTGCGCGCGATGACCGCCGTACCCGCCTCCGCACTGCTGCTGTCCGAGGCGCCGGCCTTCGCCGCCGCGCCACCCAGTGGCTCCGCCACCCGCTACACGATCGTGCCGTTCCTCAACAGCAACGACGGCACGGTGAACGTCTACCAGTCGGACGACGCGACAGACTTCCGCCTGCTGAAGTCCTCCGCCTACACCCCGCCCAGCAACCGCATCCGCGACGCCAGCGTCATCAGACACACCGACGGCTACTACTACGCCACATACACAACACACACCTGGCAGGACACCAGCACCACGATCGGCTTCGCACGCAGCGCCGACCGCCTCAACTGGACCTTCCTCTACGACTATCCGGTCCCGATCACGAACCTCTCCCGCGCCTGGGCACCGGAGTTCTTCGTCGACAGCGACGGCAGCGTGAACATCATCGTGTCCTGCTCGACGACGAACGACGAGTGGATCTTCACGCCGTACCGACTGAGGGCGACCAACTCCGCGCTGACGGCGTGGAGTTCACCGGTGGCCCTGTCGGGCATCGGAGCCAACCACATCGACACCTTCATCGTGAAGCTCGGCTCGACGTACCACGCCTTCACCAAGAACGAGACGACGAAGTACATCGAGTACGGCACGGCGCCGAACCTGACGGGTCCTTATACGATCTCCCGGACCGGCAACTGGGCCGGCTGGGGCAGCTACCGCGAGGGCCCGGCGCTGATCCAACTCGACAACGGCGCCTGGCGCCTGTTCTTCGACGGCTACGGCGACGGCCGTTACTACTACAGCGACAGCTACGACACCTTCGCGACATGGTCGGCCCCGACGGCACTCCCCGCGATCTCCGGGACGGCACGGCACTTCACGGTGGTGAAGGAGACGGTGTCGGGCGGCCCGAGCCTGCCCCGCAACGCCACCCGCTCCTTCCAGTCGGCCAACTACCCGACGCGCTACTGGCAACAGCAGTCGTCCCTGCTCAACCTCCCGGTGGTGAGCGCCTCCAGCACGGCGGCGGAAAAGCAGGCCTCCACCTTCACAGTCACCGCCGGCCTGGCCGACGCCAGCGCCTATTCCTTCCGCGACGCCTCCGGCAACTACCTCCGCCACTGGGACTTCCGCGCCCGCTTCGACACGAACAACGGCACGACGACGTTCGCGCGGGACGCGACGTTCATCGCGCGGACGGGAACGGGGGCGGGTTCGGTGCGCTTCGAGTCGTACAACTACCCGGGGTATTACCTGCGGCACTACGGCTACCAGCTGCGGGTGGAGCGCTCGGACGGGACGGAGTTGTTCCGGCAGGACAGCTCGTTCACTCCAGTGGCAGCCTGGGCCTGACCTGCACCTGCGCTGACCAAGGAAGGCGCGCTGGCGCCTGCGGATCACTTCCCTCCACTTCCTTGGATTTCCCGGGAGCTCCCGGCCAGGTGGGCAATAGATGTGCGCTGATCTTGCTGGCTGGGCTGTGTCGCTCGGCTGGTGGTGTGTCAATTTAACGGCTGATCTTGGTTGTTGAGGTGTCAGTTGTTGCTCGGGGTCAGGCGGCCTTCGAAGGCGATCTGGAAGGCGTTCAAGGGCGCCTTCCAGCGCATGGTCCACCGCTTGCGGCCCTTCCCCGTCGGGTCCAGGCTCATCAGCGCCATGTAGACGCACTTGAGGGCGGCGGCCTCGTTGGGGAAGTGGCTCTCCTCGACCGGGCGTGACTCCGGCGACTACTACGGGCACTCCGTCACCGCCAGCCGTACTGGGACGGTGATCCCACGTTCGTCTCTGACACACGATCAGCGCGGCCCAGGCGCCCCATTCATCTCCTTCAATGCCCTCGCTGGGCATCGCTCCCGCCGCGAAGGTTGACCAGGGCGAACCAGTACGTCCCCGGTCACGACGGGCACCGGTTTCAGGTGCCGTTCCGGGCGCAGTAAATTGCTGCCGCTGGAGATTGGGGTTCAGGCAGTCAAGCTTTCGCCATACCGCGCGGGTCCCCCGGCGCACCGCCCCAGGCACCTGGGCTCGGTCGCCGGTTTCCTGGCATGCTCTTGTCCCCTTCACCTTTCGGATCCAGGTCAGCCATCGGACCCAGCAGACCTCCCTTCGAGTCTGTCCCGCCTGCGGCGGGGATGTGTCAAAGCGCCTCGTGGCGCACTGGTTGGCTTTGATCACCGCGATGTAGTGGGCGTTCTTGGTCTCGACCAGCCAGGTGACGTTCGCCTGGACCGAGTGCAGCGCGTCAAAGGTAGGCGCCGACCGCCCGGTCCAGGGCATCACCGTCGACAGCCTGGAGGACACGCCCGATCGTGGTCCGTGAGGGAGTCCTGCGCCACTGGAGCGGATGACGGCGCACGCCGACGGCCGCCAGCAGGGCGTCCGAGGCCCGCTCCGCCCACTCGGCGAGTTCGTCGACGCTCCTCGCTCCCGAGACGGCCGCACAGGCACATATGAGGAGGATGGCGGTCAGCGGGTACCAACGGCCCTGCCGCGCACGCGGGTCGGGCACCAGCTCCAGGCAGGGGCGCAGGTCAGCGATCCGGCCGCCGTCCAGCGGACCCAGCTTCACCCGCACTGCGGGGATAGGGGAGGATGCAGCGGCAGGCACGGGCCACCTCATGATCGTTGAGCTTCGACACCCCAATGATCACGAAGCGCGTGCCTGCTCCGCTATGCACCCCAACCGGCCCCAGCCCGACCCAGCCGCACGACTCCGGAACTTGACCAAGCCCTGGTGGTGAAGACGGAATGGGTGCTCACAATCGGGCGGATGTCAACGTAGTGCCCGATGTGATCTTACCGGCTGGCTCCCCCCTCAGAGTGACCTTGCCTGAATGAACCGTGTCCAGACGATCCACTTCTCTTCCATACCACTCGATCTTTTCCAGGATGAGAGGCAAAGGAGTAACCCCCTCTGCCTCCTGTGGCATCTCGGCAAGGAATTCCAGGCCCAGAGCGGCCGTCCCCTCGATGCATCGCACGACACACACCGCCGTGTGTGGCGCCGGGGCGGGAAGGACCTCCAGAACGCTGAGTACTGTCTTCTCAGGCACGTTTGTGTGCCTCCTCAACAAATCGCGCAATCTGTTCGGGTGAAAGTTTCGGGATGTCGTATTCGAGCAGAGGATCAATATCCTCGTTTCTGACTCTCCTTGGTACGTTGACTCCCATCTCCGAGAGAATATCTCGCGCAACGGCGGAAGGAACTTGTACGGAGGCGCGAGACGAGAGTTCAGCCGGATCAACGGGCCATTCGGCTTCGCGCACAATGTAGCCCTCATGTACGGGGACCCCCTGCAGCGCACGGCGCGGATAGACCTCTACGACAGCCTCGCCGAACCTCTCAGCCTGAGTCGCGAACACGGTTGCGACCCCGGGGTCGGAGGACGTGGGCGTAATGCCGTGCCGCTGCACGCCGGGGCTTCCTTCGCCCACCGACACGGCGTACGACAGCAGCCCACGCACCGCGGTCAGCACCCCGTTCTCTTTGTCGTTGGGACCGGGGTGATCGAATGCGGCACCGGCATCCTGTGCGTCGCAGGCGCGCCTGGTAACGCGACACCTTCCTGGATCCCGAAGCTGCGCGAGTGAGTACCCGGTGGCCGTCCCCGCTGTACCGACGGCTATCTCCGGCTGTCGGCCAGCTCGTATATCTGCCCGAGCACCGAGCGGGGCGCCTAGACCAAGGTAATCTCAACAATTCACAGGAGTATCAACAAGTCGACCACGTCGTCATCAATTCCGGTGGACGTATAATTGGGCGTGACGGCAATCCCGTATCGGGCGACATTAAGTCCAACGCCTACGATGCCCACATACCGCTCAGCTCAGTGACTGGCTGAAGTGGAAGAATTGGAACTCCCCTCACACGCTCCACCGGCCGACCTGTTCTGTCGCGGGATCAGCGGGCCTTGTGGCGCATCTCCCGGGGGCTCACCCCGAAGCGCCGGTGGAAGGCCGTGCTCATGGCGCTGGCCGAGGAGAAGCCCGAGGCGTACGCCAGGTCCGTGATCGTCATGTGTGTGCAGTCGGTGCACAGGAGGCGTTCGCGGACCAGGCGGAGGCGCTCCTCGCGGATCAGGTCGCGGGGCGTGGTGCCCACGTGCTGGAGCGCGAGCTGGATCTGGCGCAGGGACCAGCCGAGGGCGCGGGCCATGGAGTTGCCGGACAGGCCGGGGTCGGCCGCGTGATCGCGCACGTACCGGCGGACCATCGCCTCGACCTCGGTCAGCTGCCCCGGTGGGCCGGGACGGTCGTCGCCGCAGGCGAGCATGCGGAGCAGCTCGACTACGCGGTCGCATACGGCGTCGAACTGCGGGGTGGTGAGATGGTCGCGCTCCTCGTTCAGGCTGCGCATCACGGAATGCACCACCCGGCCAAGCCCCTTGGTGAGATCGAGTCCGGTGGCCAGCGGCGCCTTCCGGTTCAGCGGGCCGTCGATCTCCTGGGCCGGGATCGACATGATGACTCCGCGCAGGGACGCCCCGTGCCGGAGCTCGAAGGGCGCGCCCAGGGTGAAGAGGCTGCCCATGCCCGGCGTCAGCCGCACCTCCTGGTCGTCCTGCCGTAGCCGCAGTTCGCCGGAGAGCGGGAAGAGGAGCCGGTAGTCGGGGTCCGGCATCTGGCGGATCAGGCCCGGTGTGCGGACGTACTCGATCTGGTCGCTGTGCCAGGTGACGACCTGGTACGTGTCGCTGCGCTGCCGGATCATCTCGCCGCGGAAGACCTCGGCCCGGGGGTACTTGTAGTCCATCCGGGTCTGGTATGTGCCGACGCGCTCACTCCACAGATCGGTCTGCTCGCCTGCCGCGACCTCGGCGGTCCTCGTCGTCTCCACGACGTAGCTTCCCGTGGGCAACGCATCCCCTCCCGACGGCTGTCACCCGCGCAGACTAGGGACCAGCAATCGGTTTCCGGAACTCGTGCCCGCCGCATTGGCCTATGCCGGTGACAGGCCTGGCGCGATCGGCCCGTCCCACGAACGCGCCTGCGTCCCACGGCAACTTCCTTGCGCGCACGGACAAGTGCGCACCTGGACGCGCCACTACCGTCGTGCGCTCGTCGACCGCCACCTGCTGTGAGGACTTGATGACGGAACGGATACCGGAGGCGGTGTTCTGGTGCCTGGCCGTGGGCCTGATCGCCGTCACCGTGCTGCTGGTGCGCGAACGCGGCATCACCGCACGGCAGCGCGGACGGAACACCGACCTGAGCGACGGCCTGCGGGCCCGGGACGAGGAACTCCGCCACCTCGTCTCGGCCCGGCTGCCGGCCCTGGAGGACGCCCCCCACCAGCAGGTCCCGGCCGTCGGTCCGCTCGACGACCGGCTCGCCGACACCAAGTTCGCGAAATGCCTCGACGCTGTCCTGGAACGGTTCGCCGGCGCGGTCGAGCACGCCCGGTCGCGCGCCGACCAGTCGGCGAAGGCCGCCCTGAAGGCGTCGATGCGCTCCATCCAGGCCCTGGCCAACGAACAGCAGGTGTCCATCGCCGAGATGCAGGACCGGCACGACAACCCCGGCGTGCTCCGCGACCTCCTCGAAATCGACCACACCAACGCCCAGTTCGGCCGCCGCGCCCAGGCCATCGCCGTACTGTGCGGCTCATGGCCGGGCCGCCAGCGCACCACCTCCGCGCTCATCGAGGTCGTACGCGGCGCCACCTCCCGCATCCGCGACTACCGGCGCATCCGCATCAACGGCGAGGTCGACATCGCCGTACGGAGCCGGGCGGTCGAACCGGTGGTGCTCGCGATCGCCGAGCTGCTCGACAACGCGGCACGGCACTCACAGCCGGGCACGAGTGTTGAGGTCACCGTCCAGACGGTGCACAACGGCGCCTGCGTGGTGATCGACGACGCCGGGGTCGGCATGGACGGCCGGGCGGCCGAGCACGCCGCCGAACTCCTCGCCGGCACCCACACGGTGGACATCACCCGGCTCGGCGACCCGCCCCGCTTCGGCTTCGCCGTCATCGGGGCGCTGACCGAGCGCTACGGGTTCAGCGTCTCCGTGGGCACGGTCTCCCCGTACGGCGGTGTACGCGCCGTGGTGTTCCTGCCGACCGCGCTGCTCACGCACCTGGACGCCGCCGTGCAGACGCCCGCCCCGTCCGCGCCGATCCCAGATACCACCGCCGATCCGGCCGACCCCGACCCCCAACCCACCCCCGAGCCCGAACCCGCGGCGGCGACCACGCCCGGAGGCCTGCCCAGGCGCCGTCGCCGCTCCGCCCGGCGACCGGCGGCCGAGCCCGTACCGGCCGACGAGGTCGGCGGCCGCTCGGCCGAGGAGAACGCCCGGCGCATGGGCGCCTTCGCCCGCGGCACCCGCTCCGGCAGGTCCGCCCAGCACCCGCTCCACGACGACGAAGGGAACAGCCACGAATGACCGGGCCCACCAACAACACGTTGGGCTGGATGCTGGACGAGGTGCTGAAGGTTCCGCATGCGCGTCACGCGATCCTGCTCTCCGCCGACGGCATGCTCCGCGCCTTCTCCAAGGACATCGACCGGGACGACGCCGAACGGCTGGCCGCGGGCCTGTCCGGCGTCCAGTCGATCAGCCGCAGCACGGCCGAGTTCTGCGGCCCCCCGCACACCCCGTGGCGGCAGACCCTGATCGAGTTCGCGCACGGCTACGTCTTCCTGGTCGCCGCCGGCGAGGGCGCCTACCTCGCGGTCTCCACCGGTAAGGACGTCGACATGGAGGCGGTCACCTACCGCATGCACAAACTCGTCGACCGGCTCGGCAAGGAGCTGACCAGCCCCGCCCGGCAGGACACCGGCAGCCCGGCATGACACCCCGGCGCCGTCCCGCAGACCGGCTGGTGCGGTCGTACGTCGTCACGGACGGCCGCGCCCACCCCACCCGCAACACCCTCGACCTGGTCACCCTGCTGATCGCTGCCGACGATCTGCCACTGACCGGACTCAATCCGGAAAAGCGCAGGCTCATGGAACTGTGCCGGCCGGAGCCCTGTCCGTCGCCGAGGTGGCCGGCCATCTGGCGCTGCCGGTCGGCGTGACCAAAGTGCTGATCGCCGACCTCATGGACAGCGGCCACATCGTCACCCGCGCGCCGATTCCCGCAGCCCCGCCGACCGACGCCCGAATCCTCCAGGAGGTGCTCGATGGACTCCGCGCCCGCCTCTGACGACGTCTATCTGCGGCCCACCGTGCAGACGGCGGTCAAGCTGCTCGTCGTGGGCCACTTCGCGGTCGGCAAGACCACGTTCGTCGGCACGCTCTCCGAGATCCGGCCCCTGCGCACCGAGGAGGTCATGACCGAGGCCGGCGCCCTGGTCGACGACCTCGCGGGCCTGCGGGACAAGACGACTGATCGCCAACAGCCTGCGGCTGCTGCTGTCCGACGACCGGTTCGCGGGCAGCCTGTCGGGCGGCAGCATGCCGGTGGAGGACGCCCTCGACGAGGTGCTGTGGACCGACCCGCCCATGGCCAACTACGCCGTGCACTACCCGATCCACGACGTCGTGTACGAAGGGGCGGTACTGCGGGCCGGGCATCCGCTCGTGGTCAGTCTCGCCGCGGCGAACACCGCCCCCTCCCTGACGGTGCATCATCGTGCGGGCAACCGCGCCCACTTGGCGTGGAGCGCGGGCCCGCACAACTGCCCGGCGCAGAGCCCGGCCCGGCTGATCGCGGCGGTGGCCGTGGAGAAGCTGCTCGACCGGCTTCCCGACGTCGAACTCACCGTGCCCGTCGAGGAATTGGTCTGGCGGCCGGGCCCCTTCCACCGTGCGCCGGCCGCGCTGCCGGTGACGTATCCGCCGGCCACCGTCTCCCCGTCCATCACCGGCGACGAGCCGCCGGTGCAGCACACCGAGCCGACGCCGGGCCCGCCCGCGGCGCCCGAGGCCGGCCGCGTGCGGCGCGGCTGGGCCGCACGGCTGCTGGCGTGGTGGCGCGGCGAGTGATCAGGACAGGCGTACCGGAAGACTGCGGTGGCCGTTGGAGATGAAGGAGTCGACCGGCTCCAACTCGGCCTGGGGCACGGCGAGTCGAAGGCCGGGGAAGCGGTCGAAGAGCGCCCGGAGAGCGATACGGGCCTCCAGCCGGCCCAGCGGGGCACCCAGGCAGAAGTGCACGCCGTGCCCGAAGGCGAGGTGCTCCTTGTCGGCGCGGGTGACGTCGAAGCGGTCGGCGTTCTCGCCGTACTTCCCGGGGTGCCGTCCGGCGGCCGCGTACGCGGCGAGGATGGCCTCGCCCTTGCCGATCACCATCCCGTCGGGGCCGCCGAACTCGCTCATCTTGAGGTCCTCGACGGCGTACCGCAGCGGCAGGCTGGCCACGGGCGCCTCCACGCGCAGCGCCTCCTCGACCACGTCCTCCCACGAGACGCGGCCGGAGTGGACGTGGGCGAGCTGGTCCGGATGGGTCAGCAGGAGGTGAATGGCGTTGTCGATCAGATTGACCGTGGTCTCGTGACCGGCGCTGACCATGAGCACCAGGGTGTCGAGCAGCTCCTGCTCGCTCAGCGGGGTGTCGCCGTCGTCGCGGGCCGCGATGAGCGCGGATGCCAGGTCGTCGCCCGGCGACCGCCGCTTGAGGGCGACGAGTTCGCCCAGCGCCGCGTACAGCCGCAGGTAGTTGTCGGTGACTTCCTCCGGGGTGGCGGAGGTGTGGAAGACGCCGTCCACGACGGCCCGTAGCTCCGCACCCTGCTCCTCGGGCAGGCCGAAGAGTTCGCTGATCACCCGGATCGGCAGCGGATAGCAGAACTCCTCGCGCAGATCGACGACTTGGCCGCGCCGTCCGGCCTCCTCGATACGGTCCAGCAGGGCCGCGGTGATCTCCTCGATGCGAGGCCGGAGTGCCTCGGTGCGCCGTGCGGTGAACGCCTTGGAGACCAGGGCGCGCAGCCGCTTGTGGTCGCCTCCGTAGGCGGTGAACATGTTCTGCACCGCGACCCAGGTGAACAGCGGCCATTCCGGGGCGATCTCGCCGTTGATCCACCGGGGCCAGTGCTGGCGCGGGTCCTTGGAGACGCGTGGGTCGGTGAGCAGGCGCCTGAGGAGGTCGGGACTGCTGACGGCCCAGGCCTGGACACCGTCGGACAGTTCGACGAGGGTCACCGGTCCGCGTTCGCGTATCCGGGCGGCCTCGCCGTGGATGTCACGGCCGGTCGGGTCGATCACTAAGGGGCGCGGGTGTCCCACGGAAGCCTCCCTGACGCTCGCTCAACCATACGACCGGTAAAGCTACTTGGACGTAGAGTGCCCGGGCGAGACCCGTCGGCGCGCGCTGCGCACGGGGAGAACTTCTCTGCGCCCGGTCGCAAGTCGAGGGGTTCGCTTCCGCCCTACGGTTCGGGGTGTCGGATCGGAAAGCCGGTGAGGGTGATGGCAGTCGGCAGGACCTCGTGGTGGATGCAACCGGGCAGCGTCGAGGTGCGGACCGTGGCCGCGGGCGGCTGGTGGGATGCCGTACGCGTACCCCTCGACCTCGGCCTCGACGCCCTTCGCTACCTCGGCGAGGACACCGGAGCCGTGATCAGGGACGGCTTCGGCGGCCGCCTGTACTGGATGATCCCTCCGGGTTCCGCCGCCGGCTGGAACGTCCCCCAGGTCCGCGTCCTGGGCCGGGGCTGCCATGTGGCGATCCCCCCGCTCCACCGCGTCATGAGCCCCGGCCTGTGCTGGCAGATCCCTCCGACACGGGACCGCGAGTGGACGAACACCCTCCGCGCGGCCCCCCTCCCCGAGAAGTCCCCCACCCCCTGAACACCCGCCCCGGCCGAACCTGAGCCCGGCCGGGGCGGGACATCTCTCTCAGGAGAGGTCGAACCGGTCGAGGTTCATCACCTTGTCCCAGGCGGCCACGAAGTCACGGACGAACTTCTCCGAGGCGTCCTTGGACGCGTAGACCTCCGAGAGGGCTCGGAGCTGGGAGTGCGAACCGAAGATGAGGTCGACGGCGGTGGCGGTCCACTTGGCCTCGCCCGTGGCGCGGTCCCGGCCTTCGAAGACGTTCTCGTCCGAGGTGGACGCCTTCCACTCCGTGCCCATGTCGAGCAGGTTGACGAAGAAGTCGTTGGTCAACGTCTGCGGGCGGTCCGTGAAGACGCCGTGCCGGGACTGCTTGAAGCCGGTGTTCAGGGCCCGCATGCCGCCGATCAGAACCGTCATCTCGGGAGCGGTCAGCGTGAGCAGGCTGGCCCGGTCCAGCAGGAGGGTCTCCGGCGACAACTTCTCTCCCGCGCGGAGGTAGTTGCGGAACCCGTCCGCCCTGGGTTCGAGCACGGCGAACGACTGCGCATCGGTCTGCTCCTGGGAGGCGTCCGTACGCCCCGGTGCGAACGGGACCGTGATGTCGTGCCCGGCGTTCCTCGCGGCCTGCTCGACGGCCGCGCATCCGCCCAGGACGATCAGGTCGGCGAGCGAGATCTTCTTACCGCCGGCCTGCGAGGCATTGAAGTCCTGCTGGATCTGCTCCAGGGTCCGCACCACCTCGGCCACCTCGGGCAGGTCGTTGACCTCCCAGTCCTTCTGGGGCGCCAGACGGATCCGTGCTCCGTTGGCCCCGCCGCGCTTGTCGGTGCCGCGGAAGCTCGCCGCCGCTGCCCAAGCGGTGGTGACCAGCTGGGAGACGGACAGGCCCGAGGCCAGGATCGTGGCCTTGAGGGCAGCGATGTCCTCGTCCGCGACCAGCTCGTGATCGACCGCGGGGACGGGGTCCTGCCACAGCTGCGGCTCGGGAATCCACGGGCCGAGGTAACGCGAGGCCGGCCCCATGTCGCGGTGCAGCAGCTTGTACCACGCCTTGGCGAACGCGTCCGCGAGTCCGTCCGGGTTCTCGTGGAAGCTCTTCGCGATCGGCCCGTAGACCGGATCCAGCTTCAGTGAGAGGTCCGTCGTCAGCATCATGGGAGCGTGCCGCTTCGACGGATCATGGGCATCGGGCACGGTGCCCTTGGCCGAGGGATCCGTGGGAGTCCACTGCTTGGCACCGGCGGGGCTCGTGGTCAGCTCCCAGTCGTACTTGAACAGGTTGTCCAGGTACCCGTTGTCCCACCTGGTCGGCTCGGCGGTCCATGCGCCCTCAAGCCCACTGGTGAGCGCGTCGCCGCCCGTGCCGCTGCCGTACGTGTTCCGCCAGCCGAGACCCTGCTGCTCGATGGGGGCGCCCTCGGGCTCCGGGCCGATGTAGCCGGCGTCGACGGCACCATGACACTTGCCGAAGGTGTGGCCGCCGACGATGAGGGCGACGGTCTCCTCGTCATTCATCGCCATGCGCCCGAATGTCTCGCGAATGTCTCTGGCGGCGGCCATGGGATCCGGGTTGCCGTTGGGGCCCTCGGGATTGACGTAGATCAGTCCCATCTGCACGGCACCGAAAGGACCGGTGAGTTCCCTGTCGCCGCTGTATCGCTCATCTCCGAGCCATGTGTCCTCGGGCCCCCAGAAGATCTCCTCGGGCTCCCAGATGTCCTCGCGTCCGAAGCCGAATCCGAACGTCTTGAACCCCATGGATTCCATGGCACAGTTGCCGGCGAAGACAAGAAGATCCGCCCAGGAGATTTTCCGGCCGTACTTCTGCTTGACCGGCCAGAGCAAACGGCGCGCCTTGTCGAGGCTCGCGTTGTCCGGCCAGCTGTTCAGCGGGGCAAAGCGCTGCGCTCCGCTGCCGCCGCCACCCCGGCCGTCCGCGATGCGATACGTGCCCGCGGCATGCCAGCTCATCCGGATGAAGAGCGGCCCGTAGTGCCCGTAGTCGGCAGGCCACCAGTCCTGGGATGTCGTCATCACCTCGAAGACGTCCTGCTTCAGCGCGTCGACGTCGAGGGTCGCGAACTCCTTCGCGTAGTCGAAGTCCTCGTCCATCGGATTCGACCGGGACGAGTGCTGGTGGAGAATCTGAAGGTCCAGCTGATTCGGCCACCAGTCCCGGTTCGTCTTGGGCCGAGTCTGCGTGGGACTCGGGGAGGGGATTACCGGGTTCTCGCTTTCACTGCCGGGCATGATGTCCTTCTCCCTGTCTCCGTGTTTATTTCCGCACGTCTGTATGGTCGCGCACCACAGACAGCATCGCTACGAAACACGCAGGGCACTCCCGCATGACAAACGCGGGAAAGGGCTGCATCCCATTCGGACCAGTGGCTCGTAATTCAACCGGGCGGAGCCGACAGGTGGATGAGGATGCCGCACACCTCGTCCACGATCTCCCGGACCTCCCGCTCGCCCACGCAGTCGCCCAGCTCGCGCGCCGCCCCGCCGATCACCGTGGTCAGCACGCGCACCCGGACCCGGCCGGCACGTCGCGTCTCGTCCACCTCCAGGAGCCGGGCGTTGCGCCTCGATCTCCCTCGGCCACGGCGCGTTCTTCGCGGCCGGGGCCTACACGGCGGCCGTCATGCTCGACCGGTACGACACCGGCCACCTGGCCACGCTGCCGGTCGCGGCCGCCGTCATGCTCGACCGGTACGACACCGGCCACCTGGCCACGCTGCCGGTCGCGGCCGCCGTCATGCTCGACCGGTA